>CBINJX010000756.1:0-3439 GCA_966251085.1 uncultured Verrucomicrobiales bacterium | reverse complement strand
GGCGATCGCCCCGACACGGAGGCAAAATCCCCCTCTTCACTCCACGAGCGCTCTTCAAAAACTCCTACCGCAGTGACCTTAACGGCACCAGAGGGACGTTTGCCCACTGCGGGTAGAGACGACTCGAGCTCTCTCCCGACCGGCGCTCCTGTCGCCCTGCCTCGGCCCAGCGAGTCGCAAACGGAAACGACCGTATTTACGGCGACGGAAAAGCCGGAGAAGACGCTACTCGAGCGTGCAGCCGAGGCAATGCTCATGGGCTCGGATCTCCGCAGGCAACGCAATTTCCTCGCTCTTCTGGAGGAAATGAAACCCGAGGATGCTATCGCGATTCGCTCATTCCTTGCGAAATCTACGGATCAGGGAGTGGTGTATGAGAACCTCTGGGAACAATTCTGGACCCGCTGGGGTGAGATCGATGGTCCGGGTGCGATGAAATACATTCTCGAGACGCAGAAACACGACTCTGTGCCGAAGGACATTGCGCGAGTCATGAGAGGATGGGGAGCGATACGGCCAGACGAGGCAGCACAGTGGCTGGAGGCGCATCAGGAAAAGGGAAACCTCGGAGCTGCGCTGATCGGTCTCACAGATGGTTACGCGAGTGAAAACCTATCCGGCGCAACATCCCTCGCGCTCGCTGCAGCGCCCAGCGGTGATCCGCTGCTGGGGAAGCTGATGGAAACTCTCGCGGAACAGGCAGTCCGCCAGGGACGAATCCACGGGCTCACCTCATGGTTCAATCAACTCCCTTCCAGCAGCGAGCCCGGCAGTGCTCGAGCCGCTGCATTGGGCCATGTCTATTGGCGACTGTGGCAAGCGGATCACGATACGGCGCTGGACTGGGTCCACCAGCAATCCTCCACCCCGTGGCGCAGTGATCGGATCGTGGGAGAGATCGCCCAGCGAGTGGCAACCTCAGACCCAGCCAAGGCGTTCACCTGGTTGCAGAGTGTTCCCCCATCACCGAAAGATGGCAGTTATCCGGGCATTGGGAGCGTAGTCGGAGCGTGGCTCACGAAAGACCCCGGCGCCGCAGCACAGGCATTACAATCCCTGCCAGCCGGAGCATTCAAAGACCAGGCAATCGCTGCTCAACAAGGCATGATCCAGGGCAGAGCTTTTTCAAAATAGGCAATCCAGGAAGGAGAACCTGAGCATCTGAACACCTCCCCGACACCCTTCGCTGGAACGAGCGGATGGCACAGTCAGGTGACGCACCTGTGTCGGGAGGTTCGAACCCTTCCCAAGGGAGCCTCCAAACGATGCGATATCTGTGCCTTTTAATCTTATCCCTTCTGCCGCTGACCGCCACCGCAGCCGAGAAAAAAGCCGAGAACGTGACCGCTCTGGGTGCCTTGGACATGCTTCCAAAGGAGGAGTTGAAGCGGCTGGTCAGGATCGACGCTTTCGATGGCAATCCACTCCCAGACCGCTGGCATATTCTGGTTCATGATCCAAACACGAGAACAGGAGTCAGAGAATATGTAGTGGCTGGGGGCGAACTGGTTACCTCCCGGGCTGTCTCTCAATTCGCGGAAAGCCTCAAGGAGACGGATATCATTGGGAGCGAGGGGCTCAAGGTGGACGCCGACGGCTTGGCTGAATTGGCGAGGGACTTTGCCACTGCAAACGAGATTCCAATCACGAGCGTCAGCTATCATCTGTACAAATCACCTGCAGAAAGCGCTGAGCCCGTCTGGCGGGTAAACTGTCTCAATGCCGAGGGAAAAGCCATCGGCGAGCTGGTAGTGACAGCTACCAATGGAAGTGTCATGTCACACGTCGGATTCCCCTTGCGGCCGGAGAAGAGCGCAAAGGCACTCGCCGCCGCCCGTGGCGCAGAAGAAGACGACGAGGACGATAACAAAAAGCGCTCCAGTCCAAGCGCATCTAGCAGTTCCCGGAAGAAATCGACTGCCTCTGCCTCCAAGCGGAGCAGCGGGAACAAGAGCCGCGCCTCCTCTTCCCGCAATTCATCTCGTCGCGAGGCCCGTCGTTATGCGGCGGAAGCACCAGAGCGAATTATCGTCCGCCCCAGACGTACCAATCCTATCGGGAATTTCTTCCGGAAGATTTTTCGCTAATCCTAAAACAGCAGCAAGATTTCTGAATAGTTCACACAGAGAACTCAAGATGAGGGCTTTGTATTCCAAAGAAGCGCCAAACAGGCGTTCGCCTTGGGGCTAAATCCACCGAACGCCTCCCGATCCGCGATTTCGCGGTTTCTCCACGCTCAACCATCAACTGCCATTTTCAGGATAAAGGCGAGCCTGTCCCTGAAGGGATATGCCCGCCTCTATTCTTGAGGGATTTGACCACTATAGAGGCACGAAGCTTCGGCGAACGATGATGTGGTTTTACGGTTCTTACTCCGCACCGTGATTGAGGGAACTCTGGATTTCTCATATCCCTTTACCTTTTGACGGTGACGTCGTCAGTCAGGTTTTGATAAACCGACAACGATCACAGGAACTCCACGAAAACGTGCAGATTCCTGTGATCCAGAGAACGTTCACCAGACAGTCAACCGGCGAGCGGATGCAGGAAAAGCGTCCGCCCTCAATTTCACGGTTTCTATCCATCAACGATCTACCGCGCTCAAGTTGCCGCAGGGAGCGTTCCGGCTATTCAAGAAGACACACGATTTTTAGCTATGCCGCCTACCAGAAACATTACTCCTCCCAGCTACTCCGTGCCGGATTGGCTGCACCCGCGCATGGTTATCCGCGGCGTGCTTGCACTCGTCGCACTCGGAGCAATCTTCTCCTGCTACTCTGCAGTTCCGGCTGACTCCGTCGGCGTGCTGCTCCGTTTTGGCAAGTTCCAGGAAATTGTCCCACCGGGCCTGCGTTTCAAACTGCCCCTGGGAATCGATCAATTGGAAATCGTTCCCGTCCAGCGCCAACTGAAGCTGGAGTTTGGCTTCTCTTCCGATGGCGCAACGAATCCCGATCAGGAAGCACAGGATCCCGACGGAGAGATGTCGATGGTGACGGGCGATCTGAATATGGCGCTCGTGGAATGGGTGGTGCAGTACCGGGTGGATGACGCCCGGAACTTTCTCTTCAATGTGCGTGAACCGGGTTCGACTTTGCGCGATGCAAGTGAGTCGGTCATGCGCGAGGTAGTGGGCGATCGAACGGTGGATGAGGTGCTGACGATCGGGCGTCAGGACATCGAGAATGAAGCGCTTGTTCGACTGAAGGATGTTGCGAACAGCTACGGTCTCGGGGTCAGCATCATGCAGGTGCAGCTGAAGAATGTGCATCCGCCCCGCCCCGTGCAGACTTCTTTCAACGAGGTAAATCAGGCACAACAGGAGAAGGAGCAGATGATCAATGTCGCCAACGGCGAGTACAACAAGTCGGTTCCACGCGCCCGCGGTCAGGCGGATCAGCGGATCAGCGAGGCGGAAGGTTATGCACTGCGTCGTGTA
>CBINJX010000755.1:0-3441 GCA_966251085.1 uncultured Verrucomicrobiales bacterium | reverse complement strand
GCAGTCGGACTTGGCGAAATCGGCTGAGCGAAAGCGTGAGTTTGAGCAGTTCCTCGCTTCGTACCGATGGCGCCCATTTGAGCGCGTTCAGCGACCCGATGTTCCCAAGGTGAAGAACCCGGATTGGGTTCGGACGCCAATCGATGCATTTATTGCGGCTGAACACGAGTCACGTGGCCTGAAACCACGACCGGAGGCACCCAAATCAGTTCTCCTGCGCAGGGTTTATCTGGATCTGATCGGCCTCTCGCCAACCCCGGAGGAACAGAGGGCATTTGAGGCGGATTCTTCATCAGATGCGTATGAAAAGGTCGTGGATCGCCTCCTGAATGATCCGCGCTACGGGGAGCGTTGGGGGCGCCACTGGATGGATGTCTGGAGGTACAGCGACTGGGCCGGATGGACCGACGGTAAGCAGGTGCGTGATAGCCAACGGCATATCTGGCGGTGGCGTGACTGGATCATCGAGTCCCTCAATCAGGACAAAGGATACGACCGCATGGTCATTGAGATGCTCGCGGCGGATGAGGTGAGCCCGGCGGATACCGATGCGCTACGAGCGACCGGATTTCTGGTGCGAAACTACAAAATGCTCAGCCGCGAGCAGTGGCTGGAGGATACGGTGAAACACACGGCACAGGCATTCCTCGGTGTCACAGTGGGCTGTGCAAAGTGCCACGACCACATGACCGATCCGATTTCGCAGGCGGAGTATTACCAGATGCGTGCGATCTTTGAGCCGCATCAGGTGCGGATCGACCGTGTGCCGGGTGAGTTGGACGTGGAGAAAGACGGTCTTCCGCGGGCGTATGATGCTGGTGACAATCCTCTGACCTATTTCTTCATCCGCGGCGATGAGCGGAAACCGGACAAGGACCGTGTGATGCAGCCCGGTGTACCCAAGGCAATCAGTGGGGATAAACTCAGTGCAAAGCTGAACATCGAGCCTGTTTCCCTTCCTCGTGAGGCGGCATTTCCTGACAGGCGGGAATTTGTCCTTCGTGAGCTTGTGGAATCCAGTCAGCAGGCGATCGACAAAGTCAGGGAAGCCCTCTCGAAGGAGACAGCTGATCCGAAACTGCCGCAGGAGCGGGTGGAGCGACGTGAACTCGAGTTGGCCGAGGCGGAGGCAAAACATGAGGCACTACTCGCTGTGCTCCGCGTTGAGGAACTTGAGAGTGCCGGGCAGAAAGACTCCGAAGAGTGGCAGCAGGCGGCGAAGAATGCCTTCAGAAAGCAGCAATCCGTAGCTGTGGCAGAGGCACGATTGGCGCTACACAAAACTACCGCGGCTCAAACAGCGTTCCAGCGGAGCCTCGATGCAACAAAGTCGGAAACGGATAAGAAAAATTCCGTGGAGAAACTCACGAAGGATCTCGAAGCCGCTCGAAAGAAGGCCACGGAAGCCGAGCAGGCTCTAGCGAAGGCGGAGGAGCAGGCAAAAGCTGAGCCGACGAACAACTATAAGCCACGTGACGTGAAGTCATACCCCACCGAGAGCACAGGACGGCGGCTGGCCTTTGCAAAGTGGGTGGCAAACCGGGATAATCCACTCACGGCGCGTGTGGCAGTGAATCACATTTGGCTGCGGCATTTCGGGCGCGGAATTGTAGCGACACCCGAGGATCTCGGACGGAGCGGCGCACGTCCTTCGCATCCTGCGCTGCTCGATTGGTTGGCCGAGGAGTTCATGGCGGGTGGCTGGAAGATGAAACCGCTGCACCGGATGATTGTCACGAGCAGCACTTATCGCATGGCGTCCACGCCCGATACTGGGAATGCCGCGATCGATATGGATAACGTGTACCTCTGGCGTATGCCGTCGCGACGCATGGAGGCGGAGTTGGTGCGGGACAACGTTCTCCATGTTTCCGGGAGCCTCGATGCGACAATGGGAGGTCCGGAGATCGATCACAAGGAGGGGCTGAAGTCGCGCCGACGCAGTGTCTATCTGCGCCTGGCCGCGGAGAAAGAAGTCGAGTTCCTGAAGATCTTCGACGGGCCGAGTGTGACGGACTGTTATCAGCGGCGATCGAGTGTCATGCCCCAGCAGGCGCTTGCCCTGGCGAATAGCGAACTCTCGCTTACCCAAGCACGGGTGCTCGCGAAACGGATCACTGAGGATGCTGGGGATAGTCATGAAACATTTGTGCGACAGGCATTCGAGCGAGTGCTGGCGCGTCAGGCCAATGCCGACGAGGTCGCTGCGTGTCTGGATTTTCTGCAGAAAAAGGAAAACGCGGGGCGCGCAAGGGAGAACCTGGTCCTGGTGCTCCTCAACCACAACGATTTCGTCACCATCCGGTAGCCATGCACTCAAGGAATCAACACACATGCGCGGGGATCACTCGGCGGTCATTTCTCGCGGATACCGGGATGGGCTTCACCGGCCTCGTGCTCGGATCCATGCTCTTCCGGGATGGTGTCTCGCAAGCATTGGGGAGTGAGGCCGAGTGGTCGCCTCCAGCTGGAAAGCCTCATTTTCAGCCGAAAGCAAAGTCGGTTATCTGGATCTTCCTCTGCGGCGGTGTCAGCCACCTGGAGAGCTTTGATGTAAAGCCGGAGCTGAACAAATATGCAGGCAAATCGATCGAGGAGACGCCGTACAAAGGTGTGCTGGCAAACGAGGGGAAGGACATCGTCGGCGGCAATCCCAAGCACGGGAATCGCAAGGTGATCATGCCGCTGCAGACGGGCTACAAGACCTATGGGGAGAGTGGACTCGTGGTGGGGGACTGGTTTCAGAACGTGGGAACGTGTGCAGACGATCTCGCGGTAGTGCGTTCTCTCTGGACGATTCACAACGACCACGGTGCGCAGCTCACGTGGCAAACCGGACGGCATCCGCGGGAACTCAATCATCCAACACTCGGCGCATGGATTTGTTATGGCCTCGGCACGCTGAATCAGAATCTCCCGGAGTATGTGGTGCTGGGAGTTCCCACCGGTGATTGCTGTGGTGGCGCATTTACACACGGCGCCTCTTACCTTGGTCCCGAGCACGCAGGTGTCCGGCTCAATGTAGATCCCAACAAACCACTGCCATTCATCCGGCCGAAAGACAATGCACTCTCCGCAGAGGAGCAGCTCGAGAATTTGAGCCTGCTCGGAAAGCTGAACTATCTTGCCGGTATCGACTATCCGGACGACCAGGAGCTCCGCGCCCGGATCAAGGCTTACGAACTTGCCTTCCAGATGCAGACATCCATCCCGGAGGTGATGCAGATCGACAAGGAGAGCGAGGAGACGAAACGGCTTTACGGGATCGATAAGCCGGAGAGTAGAGCTTTCGGCGAACAATGCCTCGTGGCACGGCACCTCGTGGAACGCGGGGTGCGCTTTGTGCAGCTATTTCACGGCGGAGGTGGGGGAGGGGAGTGGGACGCGCACTCGGAGATCAAAGCGAACCACGACAAACTCTCGAAGCAGGTGGATCAACCG
>CBINJX010000754.1:0-3450 GCA_966251085.1 uncultured Verrucomicrobiales bacterium | reverse complement strand
AGGATTCCGCCGCCCTCCAGGATGATCAGCTCACGCGCGGTGGTGCTGTGGCGGCCTTTTCCCGTCACCTCGTTCACCTCGTCGGTCCACTGGTAATCATCTCCGAGGAGATAGTTGGTGATCGAAGATTTTCCGACACCGCTGGAACCGATGAGAGTGATCGTGACGCCGCGTTTCAGGTACTGCTTCAGCACCTTCAGGCTCTTCCCCTTGGCCGCGCTGGTAATATGCACGTCGGCATCCGGATTGAGCGAGCGGATGGTTTCGGCGGCTTCCTTGTTCTGCTCGCTGGAGAAAAGGTCTGACTTGTTCACGAGCACCACCGGCTTTGCTCCACTGCGGCCGATGATGGCGAAATAACGCTCCATCCGGCGCGGACTGAAATCCGGTCCCGCATCGGTCACTACCACGACGATGTCCACATTCGCGGCGATCACCTGCTCCTCGGTGCTCTTCCCGGGAGCCTTGCGCGAGAAGCATTTCTGCCGCGTCAAGCGAGCCCGAATCACGGATTCCCTGTTCTCGTCGCCGACATCCAAGGCTACCCAGTCGCCCACCGCTGGCAGATCGGCATCGGTATCCGCCTCGTGGTACACCTTTCCGCTCATCACCACCTCCAACTGCTCCCCGTCTTCCAGGAGAGCGCCGTAGGTGATCTTGTTATCCCGGATTAAGCGCGCGGGCACCCAGCCCTGCTTACGAAAAGGGGCGAACTCCTTTTCGAATTCTGCGTTCCATCCGAGATCTTCAAGTGTCATTGCCGATTATTATAGGTTTCTTTACTTCAAACGACAAACCAACCGTCTGGTTGTGAAATTAAGAGGAAAGAACTACGCAAAAGGCAAATCAGAGCGGGTGCAAGTAGCCGAGTGAGGACTGATTACTGATTACTGATTACTGACTCACTGATCACTTTTCTCCCTCACGTATCTCCGTGGCCCGCTTCCCCTCAGGAGGTCGAGATAGCGTCGGTCGCATAGGTCGGAGGCTCCTCATCTGTGGATTGCACGGTGATCTTCATCTCCCCGAATGACACCGGACCAAAAATCGTGGCAAAGGAAGTATCGGCGGCGTCACGGCCGGTCCCGATGCGGATCAGCCCCGTCTGGGGCGCGAGCCGGGTTGCATCAAAGATGTACCAATGGGAGCCGAGATAAGCCTCGAAGTAGGCGTGGAAGTCGGGCGGTTCCAGGCTGTAGGCGTATCCGCTCACAAACCGCGCTGGGATCGAGAGTGCGCGGCAGAAGGCAATGCCAAGATGCGCGAAATCCCGGCAAACGCCCGCCCGTTCCGTGACCGTATCGTAGGCGGAGGTGCGTGGATTGGTGCTGCCCCGGAGGTACTCGACATTTTCGTAGATCCAGTTGCAGATCGCCGTCACTCGCGAGAATCCGGGCTGCAGTTTGCCAAATTCGCGCTGTGCAAGGCGGATCAGTTTATCCGACTCGCAATAGCGGCTGGGATACAGATACGGAACGGCATCCGCAGGGATCTTCCCCGGTGGCGTCTCGGGCACATCGTTCGGCTGCTGATGCTCGTGCGCGATCTCCACGTTGGCAGAGTACGAGACACGCAGCGGTCCGGTATTGGCTGAAAACCGATGGTGACGCTTGGCCACGACTGGCGAACGGATCTCTTCCACGGGAAGGTCGGGGTCTGTGGTGAAAGACTCGGAATGGATCCGCTGAAATTCGTTATCGACGACGCTGACGTTGAAGATGAACGCGCTCGGGCCGGAGACTGTATAGTCGAGCGTGCATCCCACCGTGAAATGTTTGGTGGTCAGGTTGTGAGAGTCAGGCATTGCGAGTTGAGAGTATCGAGTCGAGAGCCATCAACGAGCGGGGCTCGTGAAAGCGGTAAGAAAGTAATCAGTAATCAGTCCAGACTCCGCTACTTGCACTCGCTCCGATCTGCCGGTTCGCGGCTCTCAACCCTCAACTCTCAACTCCTCTGAAAGTGCCAAGTGCCGAGTGAAAGTGCCAAGTGGGCATCCCTCCTGGTGAAAGTCTCACTGATTACTGATTACTGACTCACTGATTACTTTCTTCACCATCTTCACGCGCCCCGCCCGTTAGTTGCTTCTCTGGATCAGCTCCCCAGGGGCACGCCGAACCTTTCACAATACTCCGCAAACTTCGGCGCTTCGACTTCCTCCGTCAGCCCGAAATCCGAGAGGCTGTAGCGATGCCCCCCATGCTCTTCGGCGGGCTGCCGCTCAAGGAAATCGCGCATCCGCGCCTCCGTGCTCTCCGAGAGATGCATCCCGAAATGCGAATACACGTGCCGGACGGCTTCGATCGGGTCTTTCCGGATTTCCGAAAAGTGAATGTCCACGATCTGATCAGAAGGCAGCTTTTCCCGTGCAGCCATGGAACGCTCCAGCGTTTTTACCCAATAGTCCACCGTCTCCCGCCCGATCGCGTGAGGATCGGTGCGATCACTGAACGCCCCGCGCAGGATCGTTGTAAGGCTCGAGGCGGAAGCGATCACCTTCATCGGGTTGCGATGTGTCTGGACGATGCGCGCGCCCGGATAGACCGTGAGCAGCTCGGGCAGGGAGTAGAGGTGGACAGGCGCCTTCAATACCCAGAGGCGGGGACCGTGGACATACTGCAGGTGCTGAAGGAACCGGTGATGAAAACGATAGGCCGGCGTCTGGTCCTGCTCCTCCAGCCACGCTTCGTACGAAGGCACGTCGTACATGATGTCGAATTCATCGCTCATGAACGTGTAGGTCATGATGGCGACACACTCCTGGGGCAGTTCCGCACCCACGGCATGCACGTTACGGAATGTCGGAGCCAGCCAGCGGAGCCATGCCAGGCTGCGGGCCGTGCGCCGGATTCGCCGCTGTGCATCCCGGTAATCCGGCGGGGATGGTTCCATGACTTCCCAGGTCAGAGGCGCCCCGTGTGCAGGGTCCAGGGCGATCAGGGAGTGGAGCAGCGTAGTGCCCGTGCGGGGGAGACCGGTAATGACCAGCGGCGGCTGAATGACCTGCTCCGCGATCTCGGGATGTTGTTTCCGATCCCTCTGCAGCAGCAGTCGATTCACCAGCGTGTGGTGGATATGGGACTTCAAGGCAAGCCGTCCCACCAGGCTCATGTGCGCTTCCTTCTCGCAGGAATCCAGAAGCCGCATGAGTGCCTCGTGGAAGTCCCCTTCGCCAAAATCCGTCAGTCCTGTGTGTCTTTGTGCACCGCGGATCAGCTCATCCGCCTGAAGCGGTGCCGCCCCGAAACCCGCCTTCCTTGCCCTTGCCGCCAGGCGATTCACCAGCCGCACCACGGCCGGGCTATGGGTCTGAGCGAGCGTCGTTGGCTGGTTCATGCGGGCGCGATGGATGTAGCAGCGCCCAAGGCCGGCGGCGAGCCTGATAGATGCGCCGGCGCCCGAATGACGAATGACGAATGACGAATGACGAATGACGAATGACGAATGACGAAT
>CBINJX010000753.1:0-3458 GCA_966251085.1 uncultured Verrucomicrobiales bacterium | reverse complement strand
CCGACACACTACTTACCGGCGGCTCAGGGTCAATGGGTTTGTGAAAGTTTTTTGAAGAATGTGGGACGCATCGAACCAGAGGGGAAGCGCGCCCCTCTTTTCCTTCCTTGGCAACTCCCTCATTCAGCTTCGCTTTGGGCAAGCCCAGCCGCATCGACCGTCACCGGCATGTGAGGCGAAAGGTGAAGCTTTTTACCGGCCACCACAGCATCAACGCTCCTATCGGACTCGATCGCGAACACCCGGCCGTTTCGCAATTGAAGGATGAAAGCGCAGCGCTGGTTGAAGGTCACATCGTCACGGCCATCGTTGTCCAGATCCACAGCGTCGCCTTCTCCTCCCGCCGACGTACGGCCGATGTAGAGGGTCCCTTTCACTTCGCCGAGAACGGAGGAAAAATCCTTTCCATTCCGGACGAAGCTCGCGTGCACACGCTCCGCATCCGGATCTCCGGAACTACGTGGATACACAAAGGTTTCCACAGCGCCACCACCCGAGTCACTGACCTGGATCGGGAGATAATCTCCGTAGCCGCCCCGAACCGCTGGAGACGAAGCGTCGAGGCGATGGGTCGGTTTGAGGGCGATGAAATTCTGTTGATCGGGTTCAGGCGCCGAAGGAGCGGCGGGATCAATGCGCAACTCATCGATCAACGCGCCACCCTCATCGTTGGCTTCGATCCGCACTGTGTTCCTCGCGCCCGAAATCAGCGTCACGGGCACGTAAAGCTGATGCCAATTTTTCCAGTCCCCCGTACTCAGAAAGACCAGCTCCTTTTCGATAACGTCGTTGACCACAAGCTTCACACTCCGCGTTTCGTTCTTGCCCGCCCCAAGGGCATAGCGGAACCCGAGGATCGTTGAGCCCCCCTCCCCTCCATCCAACGCGCTCCACTGCAGCGTTGCACCACGAGTAGGAAGCGAGACGAATCCCTCCGCATTGTACCCTGCATGATCGGATGCAACGGATGCGCCCCCCGATGCAGTCGCTTGCTCCGATTGCAACACATTCTCTTTTCCTGAGGTGCGAGGATATGCAGTCGACGCGATGGAACTGCCGATCTGTGTATTCAGAACATTTCGACCGTCGAAACTGAACAGCGGCCAGAGCACACCAAACTCCTTCGCACCCGAGACGCATTCCGTATCCACCAGCGCTCCATCCGGAGTCAAAGTCATGTGCATCGCAAAGGTGGGTCCGATCTGACCAGAAACAGGCGCGATGGTGAAGGTCCCGCGAACGAGCAGCGGATGAACGAACTCGGTTTTGAAGCTGCCTTGAAAGCGTTTCGGCTCGAGGCAAACGCGAGTCCATTTCCCATTCTCCAGGAACACCGGAGAGAAGCTAAAGCCGTCGCTGAAATCTGAATTCACATGACCCGCTCCCGGCCCGAGTCTTCCATCCCAGCCGCTGCGGCTGAAGCGGGTGATGCCCAGGGTGTGCCACTGCACATTGCCATAGTTGTCAGCTTCACCACGCGTGCAGACCTGCGCCTGCATTCCGCCGGCGTTGAGGAACGTGTTCGCGAACGACGGCGCAAGGTTCACCACGTAACCGCCAATTTCCGCCGGGGTCGCCCGCTCAGTAATTTCATTCTTCTGCGCGAGCAACGTCTCGAGCATGCAGGTGAGCGTGAAGCTTTCATAATTGGCGACTCCGCTCCAGCTCGCATAGCGGTTTTTCAGTGCGAACGGAAAAAGGTTCTTCGTGATCGAGAACCAGCCGTTCTCCTGCTGATATCTCGCGTGACTTTTCAGCAACAGCTGCACGGCTCGCCGGTACTGACCAGCAAGGCGCCCGTCGCCATTGCGCAGGGCAACCTCAGACATCAACTGGAACGCATTCGCATAAACCGTGTCGTCCCAGATATGCTCGCCCGTACGCCCGCCCGCAGGCGCCTCACCGGAGGCACTCATCAACAGTAGCGACGACAGTAGGTTGTGCTCGATGATCTCCCGGATCTCCTTGGCAGAGGCTCCGTCATAGCCGTTCTCCAACATATCGAGGAGATTCGCCGCTGTCGCCCCATTGTAAGCAAACGTTTCGGGATCGGCAGTATCGTCGTGATAGAGGAAGAAATGCGGGTTGGATTTGTATTTGTCGCGGTCGCGCTGAAAACGATCACGCTGCCCGCCTTCCTCCTTCTGAGTCCAATTCCCCTCATTCCATGTGACACCATCGGAGATATAGCCGTCCTGATGCCGCAGCCACTCTCCCTTCATCGCAAAGGTGCGCCAGTTCTGCTTCACCTTCATGTTCATAAAGGCTTTCCGCGACGCTTTCATTCGCTCCTTCCACATCGTCAGACGCTCCACGGTAATCTCCGGATACTTGGGCTGTAGCGCCTCATACATCCGAATCGCCTTCACCATTGCCGCAGTGAAGAACTCGCCGTGCCAATCGGTAGCCGGGCCATCTGAGATATCCCTCGTCGCACGATCCAACGCCCGCACACCGGGTGTGATCAAATCGCTCCCCCGCCCCTTGGAGAGCAGCGTCGCCACGTTGAAAGCGAACAACGGCGTGCCGTACTGAAGTTCCTTCTTGTCGAACGGATCGATGATCGAACCGTTCTTTACGTCTGCCGGATCAGATTCATTCCAGTACTGAAGCTGTACCATTGCCCGCACTGCCTTCTCCGCCTGCCCAAGCCATTCGTCTGTGGATGCATTGACCGGCTCCCACGGGCGGGCTGTCAGGTGCCACTGCACCTTCGGCAGACCTGCCGGGAAGCTGTCAGCAGGTGCTTCATTCGCATTTGAAATCCCCCCCTGAGACATAATCAAACTGCAAAGCGGCGCTACAAAATGAATAGATGACCGGCAGGAGATCAGGCGCATGGGATATGAATTGGTGATGGTGAGGCGTATGGAAGCGGACACGGGTTACACGGATGGGTGGAGGGTGCAATCGGTGGCAGCGGGGGACGGTGCGTATCCCGTGCCAGGAATCGTGTTCAAAAAACTCCCGAAAGGAAGATATGGCCAGTTTTGGCGAGGCACCGTAGCCCAGTGCAAGTCAAGTTGAAGCCGAACCGAACGTGCGATGCCGGTTAACCTGTGCAAAGCGGAAGTGGACGTGATCGCGAACGACCTGAAAAAAGATTCCAAAGCTCTACGGCAGTCCAATAGAACGGCTCAGGCATTTCTTCAAAAGTACGGGGACATCAAGAAACCCGGCAGTTTGGCCAAGCGATATCGCAGGTCTCTGAGTCCCCTCCCGGGAGGATTAAAGGAGCAGGCGAGCGGCAGAAACCACAGGTGGAGATGGAAAATGGATCAGCCAACCGGCGCAATCCATCACGGGAGAGAGAAAACCGCTAAAGCGACATCGGAATTCTATCTTCCGAGCGGGAAAAAGGATCAATCGACCGACACAGAGTATTCCCGCAGCGACGCAGCCGATCTTTGGAGCGACACCATCTATTCCCGCAGTGGCGCAAAGTATCTTTGGAGTGA
>CBINJX010000752.1:0-3459 GCA_966251085.1 uncultured Verrucomicrobiales bacterium | reverse complement strand
CCGCTGGAGCGCTTTACCGCTTTGAAAACGACGCGCGCGACAGCTCCGCCAATGGACACGCGGCGATCACCCGGGGCGCGGCCACATTCACTGCCGGCAAGACAGGACGGGCCGTGGTGATGAGCGGTAATGCGGCCAGCGCGGATCATGTGCAGCTTTCTCCCAGAATCGGAGACGGCACGGACTTCACCTTCGGTGCATGGATTTACTGGGCCGGCGGGGCAAACTGGCAGCGGATCTTCGATCTCGGTGCCGGCACGAACAACTACCTGTTCCTCACGCCGAGTTCGGGCAGCGGGACGCTCCGTTTCGCCATCAAGAACGGAGGCAGCGAGCAACAGCTCAATCATACCGCAGCCCTTCCAACGAACACATGGGCCCACGTCGCGGTCACCATCAGCGGCAACACCGGCAAGCTCTTCGTCAACGGCGCACTGGTCGCGACGAATACAAACATGACCATCAACCCGGGGGATATCGGGACCACCTCGAACTTCCTCGGAAAGAGCCAGTTCTCCGCTGATCCGTATTTCGCGGGCCGGCTCGATGACGTGCAGTTCCTGCCCTACGCGCTGGGTGACGCGAAGGTGGCCTCCCTGCTGACCAACACGCCGCCGGTATTTACCTCGAGCACGATCTCAGGCGGCAACGCCACCCAAGGCATCGCCTATACTGGCAGCATCGCTAACGCAGCAATCGATCCGGATGCCGGCGATACCCTTACCTTCAGCAAGATCGACGGTCCCGCCTGGCTCACTGTGGCGGCAAACGGTGCGCTCTCCGGCACGCCGACCAGTGATTATGAGGGGCCGCAAGAGTTCACGGTGTCAGTAACGGATGGCGCTGGGGCATCCGCAATCGCGGTGCTGACCATCACCTTGCCGCTGATCGATGGAAACGGTACATGGAGTTCCGCGAGCGCAGGTGGTTCGTGGGGTGACGCCACGAAGTGGCTCAATAACTTCCCGGCAAATGGCAGCGGTAACACTGCGAACTTCGGCACGCTCAATATTGCTGCCGATCTTACCGTGACGCTGAATCGCTCGCGTGCAATCGGCTCGCTGATCTTCGGTGACACCTCGGGTACGCAGAGCTGGACGCTGAACAATACGGTTGGCGCCACACTCACAC
Source organism: uncultured Verrucomicrobiales bacterium (assembly GCA_966251085.1). Classification (GTDB taxonomy): domain Bacteria; phylum Verrucomicrobiota; class Verrucomicrobiia; order Chthoniobacterales; family Chthoniobacteraceae; genus CBINJX01. The sequence continues at coordinate 2,328 of CBINJX010000752.1, read as the reverse complement.
TCGACGCGACGAGTCCCACGATCACGGTGAATCAGAACACCGCGACCATCGCCGTGCCGCTGGCCGGCACCGCAGGCTTGACGAAGAGCGGCGCGGGCACGCTGGTCTTGAGTGGCGCCAACTCTCTCGCCGGCACGCTCAATGTGGATGCCAGCTCCAGCAGCGGGAACGGCGGCATCGTGCGACTCGCGAATCCGGCCGCGGTAGCCGACATCGCAGCGATCAACATCCGCAACAATAACAGCGGGACATCGACGCTCGAACTCGACGGCTTGCATGGGCCAGTTATTGCGTCCGCCCCCATCAGCCTGAGCGGTCGCTCCAGCACCACGGTGCCCGCCATCCGCAATGTGTTCGGGACGAATCGTCTTGCAGGCACAATCAGCATCAATGTCGGCGGTAGTGAATACCGGATCGAGTCAGCCGCTGGCACATTGCAGTTGGGGGCGCTCCGCTCCGGAGCGGGCGGAACGCGCAACATCACTCTCCAGGGAAGCGGCAACGGGGTGGTGTCAGGCGGTATCGAGAACGGCAGCGCCGATACGATGAACATAGTGAAGTCCGGCGCCGGCAGATGGACTCTGGACGCAGCGAACACCTATACGGGAACTACCACCGTTTCCCAAGGTGAGTTGGTGATCAATGGCACCACCGGTACCGGTGACACCACGGTCGCCAGCGCCGCCACGCTCGGTGGTGGAGGGACGATCCTCGCCAATCTCACCGCCCAGACCGGTTCGAGGGTCCGTGTCGGCGATCTGGGATTCTCGATGGTTCCGGCTTCGCGGTTGTCCCTGATCGACGACTTCGAGGCGTATCCCACCGGCAACATCGGAGCCACGCCGAACACCACGGGCAATGTCTGGACTGGAGTATTCGACGGTACGGGAAATGCCGGTATCGTCGATGACGGCGGTAACCGCGCGCTGTCCGTTTATGGCATCAATTCCGGGGGGCAACCGTGGCGCGGGGCGATCACCGCTTTGAAGAACCCGTTGCCACATGGTCAGACCGGCACCTACTTCTTCCGCGTGCGAAGGACCGGCACGGCAACTACCGATCTTATCTTCGGCTTCAGCGATCAGGCGGCCTCGACGGCGAGCGCACCGGGAAACGATGTCACTGACCCGTGGAACGAGTATGCCGTCATGCTCTCGATATTCGGAGACTCAACGAACAGCAATCTCCGCGCTTACAGCGAGGGCTCGGGTGATGTGAATATTACCTCCGCCACCACCAACGAATGGCTGAACGTCTGGGTGATCGTGAACAACGCGGCCAAGACCTTCCAGGTCGCTACTTCGAGTGGTCTGGCAAATGGGACGCTCTCCGGACCGACCTTCAACTTCGGCCGCCGCACGGGTGCTACTGTGGGAGCGAACCCGCTCGTCACCTTCGGGATTCACGAGAGGCTCAACGTCGCCGGGCAGATTGACGACCTCTACTTTGCCAGCGGTTCGGACCTGTCGAATCCGCTCAATGCTCCGAACCTGCCATTGGTGCCGCAGGCCGGAACACTGAACGTGGCGAACAACTTCACGCTCTCCTCGGGAGCGACGCTGGAGTTCGATGTATCCAGCGGAGCGCTTTACGACAGGCTGGTCGTCGGCGGACAGTTCAGCGCCAGCGGGACTCTGCGGGTGACGCTCGATTCTGCAAGCCCCGCTCCGAAATCCGGCGATAGTTTTGATCTCTTCGACGCCGGTACCATCGCCCTCAACTCCGCAACTCTCGATCTGCCTGCACTTGCTCCGGGACTTACCTGGGACACCAGCGCGATCGGCTCGGGCGTTCTCAGTGTCACCGGAGTTGCCTCAGGCTACACCGTCTGGACCCAAGGCTACGCCTTTTCTCCCGGAACTGACGGGCTCTCCTTTGATGCCGACTTCGATGGGATCCCCAACGCCTTCGAGTGGTTGTTCGGCACCGATCCAATTGCGGCGAATGCTGGGGCGCTGCCTCAGGGGACGCTGCGGTTAGTCAACGGGACCGAGTTCGCGGGAGCGGATCCTTCAAAGCAGTACCTGAGCATCAGCGCGACCGTACGCAAGAGCACTCCGGGAATGACTCTCGTTGCGCAGGCCGCCTCTTCTCCCGTGCTGCTGAATGAGCCCGGATCATCCGACAACATCGTTTCCAAGTTGGTCGAGGACTTGGGGGAATTCGAGAAGCGCGAGTGGATCTACACCGTGCCCGTTGAGAATTCGAATCGCGGGTTCATGCGCCTCAAGATTGTGGAGCAGTGAGGTCAGCACCGGGTGCGGAGGTGGCGAGAGAGACCGGCTGCTGTGTAGAGGCGGCTCTGTCCCGAGCTTGCGAGGGACGTGC
>CBINJX010000751.1:0-3459 GCA_966251085.1 uncultured Verrucomicrobiales bacterium | reverse complement strand
AAATTGGCTATCGAGCAGGAACTTGCCTCGTGCTGCCACGTTCTCTCCCTCCTCCAAGCCCTCGAACACCGGATAGAAATCTGCCGAACGCGGACCGGTTTTGATCTCGCGGGGCACGAACTCGCCTTTGCTGCGCTCGACATAGACCAGCTTTCGGAGACCGCTGTCCAAAACGGCTGTTACTGGTACGGTGAGAACCAGTTGATCTTCCTCGGACGGCTCCCGTGCGGGACTGCCCGGGATTTCGGTGAGTTGCATACCGCAGAGTTCGCAGGTACCCGGCTTGTCCTTCACAACGGAAGGGTGCATGGGGCACCAGTATTTTCCTTCCAAACCGGTCGGTGCAGGCTCGCCATTTGCAAGTAGTTGGGCGCGAATCACAGCACTGACGAAGAACCCAGGTTTCAACTTCTCCCGGTCGTTCTCAATGTTCAGGAGCACCTTCACCGTTCGGGTTTCCTCCGTCACCACAGGATTGATGAACCACACCCACCCACTGAATACCTCATTGGGAAACGCCTCCGTGGTGACCTCCACATTCTGCCCGTACTTTATCCACGGCAGTTCGTATTCATAGATATCCAGGTAGACCCAGACCGATTCCAGGTTCGCCAGTTTGTAGAGTACGTCCCCGGGCTTCACCGCGCTCTGCTGGACTACCATCTTTTCGGTCACAGTTCCTGTGATCGGAGAGAGCAGAGTCATGCGAGGATCGGCCTTACGAGTGCGGATTACCTGATCGACTTGCTCCCGTGTCATCCCCCAGCGTTCAAGTCTTTCGCGGGCAGCAGTAATCAGGGCGGGGCTTTGCCCCGTTTGTTGCGCCAGCAACAGCTCCTCCTGTCCTGAGGTAAGCTCGGGACTGTAGATCTGCACGAGATGATCTCCAGCCTTCACCCGTACACCGGTGAAGTCGACGAACAGCCGTTCCACATAGCCGGTCACGCGCGCCGTAATGGTGGCGAGCGCCGTCTCGTTATATTGGACTTTGCCAACCGCCCGGATCTCGCGCGCAAGCTTGCGGCGCTCGACCGGTACCGTTTCCACGGCCGCCATCGCCTTTGCATGCTCGGAAAGTTCCAGCATCGGTTCGTCTCCGCTACGCTGACCGGTTGAAGGTTGCGCCTTCGCTGGAATCAAAGGCATTGAGCAAATCGGACACTTGCCCGGTTTCGGAGAGCGGATCTGGGGATGCATCGAGCAGGTCCAAACCTCTCCACTCTTGCTCGAAGATGTGGATCCTGCCGTAGAATCGGACTGACCGGTACCTGAAAAAAGGAATACTCCCCCAAGTCCCAGCAAGACTACGAGCGTGAGACTGATCCACAGACCGCGATGAGATTTGAATAATTTCATAATATGGCTCCTCCCGCCGCCTCCGGGAATCTTCGCTCCCTGCGTCCCTGCCTCCTATAGTGTGTTTACCGGACGTCTCGGAGGTCTCCTGCCCGGCACCGGGGTTGCCGAGCAGGTCCTACCAGGGGTTAACCCCCATTAAGATTTATGAGCAGCGCAGGTGTAGGCTGAATCATCGCCACATTTGCTGCACACGTGTGTGTACTCACTCAGTGTGCCGGCTTTCCCGCTACCGGGAGTTTTGACGGTCATTTTGCCGCCGCAACCAGAGCAGTCGTGCTTCGCGTCCGCAGCAAACCAGCCGAGGAAGCCCTTCTTCTCATCTGCAGTCTTAACGTCGATATTTTTGCAGTCCTTGCAGGCAAGGGCCACCTTTGTGCCGACTTCGACTTTTTCAGCTTCCGCACGGCTCTTGAGCCGCACGGGGAAGTCCTGCGGGCCAGGACCCGCATAGGCTGTCACCGTAAATACCGCAGCAAGTGCGGCGACTGTGAACGTGGTGGTGAGTTTCATAGTTCGTTCTCCGTTTTAGGTTTCTGTTTTCTCGTGAGTGGTTTTGTTTCACTCACGGGAACACGATCACCCGACGCCGAAAAAAGGACTACGCATCTGCCCGGAAAGACTGTGCATTTCTTCGGAAAGGCACACACCTGTCAGGCGCCTGGAAGGGGGCGGTGAACTGTTTGAAAACCCGGCGTGGGAGACAAGTTCCATGACACTGCCCTGGAGACTGGTGTAGATGCCCTGAGCTGCCTGAGCAGAAAACGCTGATGAGAACAGTGCGTCGTTCAGAAAATCGATCAGTGCCTGAAAAGGCAGCAACTTGGTTTTCGCCGGATTTCCGCTGTTCCCGGAGCAGTTGGAAACCGGCGCTCTCGTCGGCGAGAGTGAGTTCACGAAGAAAGCCGTGAATCGCCGAGAGCGCCTCCTGCTCTTCACGCCATCTCGCACGCTAACCGCCTCGTAAACCAGCTCTCACGATCACCGAGCGTCTCTATGGAAGTGCGGTTTCCTTTTTTGCCGGCCGCGGCCAGAGGCTATGTCCAGACCCCTTTTCGACTCGTTACCGAACCATTAAGCTTCAATGGTTTTTTTGCGCTTCGATGGGCGACGCCCCTTGGCGGCCTTGTGTTGAGCCGGGATCTTGGCGTTTTCGATCGAGAGATTCTCCAGATCAGCCATCCGCTCCTCCATCTCCTTTTCTTCTTCCTTTGTCAGCTCGCCCTCATTTGCGCGGGCCATGAGGTAGTCGAGGCGCTTCTGGGTTTTGGCATCCACCCTGCGAAGCTTGGGTGCCGGCGCCTCCCACACTATGAGCTGACCGATATCCACGTGCAAAGTTTCGCAGACGGCACGGACAACATTGGTATTGATCGTGCGAAGAGGCTTTTCGCTGGCCAGACGGTAGATCGTCTTGGGATCAAACCGGTAGCCGCGCTTGGCCAAGTCCCTAGTGAGCTGCTTTACCGTGAGGTGACGCGCTTGCATCATCTGAGAAAGGCGTGAGTAGGCCCCCGGAGCTGCGGAAGTCCGACCTCCGGCTCTCTCTTTCTTCAATGATGGCATAATGTCACGATCTCGTGAGCACGGCACGAGTCAACTTTTTGCCGCCCACACGGCATGTACCACTCCGACGGTAATTTTCGCGCTTTCCGCACTTGCTTACCTAAGGGGAAAAGCAAAAACGCACAATATGGTTAAAGGGAGGCACCGTTTTTAAGAGCGTCTAGGCGTGGTTCGCTCCTGTGCGCTCCCGGATCAGAACGTCACGGAGATTCCCGGTAACCGGAGACTCACTCCGCCTTAACCGCTGGATTTCAGCGTGCCCGAAGCCGACGCTTTCTACGATGCTCGGCCGCGGCCTAACGCGCTTGATCAGCGTGTCATGCATCTAGTCGCAGCGACATAAGAGTCCGGCTCGGGTTTTGGCTGGGAGGAGTAATCCGACATTTTTCTGCTCCCAACCGAAGTCTCGTCCAAAACGTTGGCCCGGAAGAGCCTCACACGTCGACTTGTGTAGCACCCAACTCTGCTTCAAAGGCGATGATTCGCGGCATCGAACAACTCATGAATCTTCGCATTCGGGCGAGCGAGGAAGTCAAC
>CBINJX010000750.1:0-3462 GCA_966251085.1 uncultured Verrucomicrobiales bacterium | reverse complement strand
CGGGCGAGATACATCGCGATCTGGCGGGGGAAGGCGATGTTCGCAGGCCGGCGTTTGCTGGTCATATCCGCCAGACGCACGTCGAAGTGATCTGCCACCCGTTTCTGGATCTGATCGATGGTGATCGCCCGCCGCGCTTCTTCCTGAAGGAGGTCTTTCAGCAGATGCTCGATCCGGTCCATTGCCGGGATCTGTCCATCGTTGAGGGAAATATAAGAGGCGACACGCATCAGCGCGCCTTCGAGGCGGCGGACGTTCGTGCGGATGCGCTCGGCGAGGAACTCGAGAACCTCGTTGCTGATCTTGATATCCATTCCAGCCGCTTTTTTCCGGAGAATGGCGACACGGGTCTCCACATCCGGTGGCTGCAGCTCGGCCGTGAGACCCCACTCAAAGCGGGAGACGAGACGGTTCTCGAGGTTCTGGATTTCCGACGGCGGACGATCGCTCGAGAGAACGATTTGTTTGTGCCCGTCGAAGAGGGCGTTGAAAGTGTGGAAAAACTCCTCCTGGGAGCGCTCCTTGCCGGCGAGGAACTGGATATCGTCGATCAGGAGCACGTCCGCCTGCCGATACCGTTTGCGGAACTTGACCAGACTGCCGGTCTGAATCGCGTCGATGAACTCGTTCGTGAACCGCTCGCTGCTGATCTAGAGAACCTTGCCGCCCTTCTTTTTACCGAGGATCTGATGCCCGATCGCATGCATCAGGTGAGTTTTCCCCAGCCCCACCCCGCCATAGAAAAAGAGGGGGTTGTAAGTTTTGCCCGGGCTCTGCGCCACAGCGACGCATGCCGCATGGGCAAACTGGTTATTCGCACCGACGACGAATGACTCAAAGGTGTTCCGCGGATTGAGGCCGTTGGTGGGAGCTGCCGCAGGTGCTTCGCTTTCTTTCTCTTTCTCTTCCTCGAGCTCGGCTTCAGGAGCTGGCGCGGCAGGCTCGCCGGAAACAGGAGCCTTTACCGGTTCATCGTCTGCGTAAACGAATTGGACCGCCCGCGGAGTGCCGAGGGCCATCATCGTGGCAGTCTGCAGCAGCGGCAGGTAATTGCTCTCGATCCAGAGCTGATAGATGTTGTTCGGAACGCGTAGCGTCAGGTACCGGTCATCGAGAGCGGCAAGCTGTACGTCTTTGAACCAGCGGGTAAAAGTATCCGCGCTGACTTCGGCGCGGATGCCGGCTACGATTTCCGTCCAGATCGTCTGGATGTCTTGGAGACTCGAGGATTGCTCCACAGTTATTCAGAGGGCGTGGTGTTCGTCTTTGCAGTGCCGCAAATCTGGGACCTTGCGCGATTTGCTGAGGTTTTTCCCTGCGGTGCACGTGCGATCGGTGAGGTGGTGATGGCTGTGAAACCTTGTAAATACCGGCCCTGCGGGGTGGTAGGGCGTGGAATCCCGGTGGAGGCGAGCTGATGGCAAATGCCGCCGGCGAATTGCCGGCAGGGCAATTGTTGGCGGGTTATTGACAGGTTAATTGGCTCGTTACTCACAAGTTATTCACAGGTGCTGTCCGGCGTTTCCGCCGCAACGCGCGGAGGGTAGTAGCAGCTGAAGGGCCTCTCAAGGAAATCCTGTGAATAAGTATGGGCGTGTCAGTGAAACCCGGGGCCGAGATCCGGCTCTCTGCTGGCGGTAGCAGGGGGCTGGGAAACATGCTCCTCGGCGGCGCGGACCCGATCGGGGGGCGTGGGAAAGAGAATGCCGGTGAAGAAAGTAACCGTAGAACCTACCAGTACATACCAGGGCCAGGCGATTTGAGGCCACCATTCGGGCATGATGGCGCCAAAGTCCGCTACGCCAGGGATCTCTACCTTGCAGAGGAAGAGGACTGCCAGCATGCCGAGAATCATTGCGATTACATTAGCGCCGTCCCGGCCGCGGGTGCGGGTAAGCATCCCAAGGAGGAAAACCCCCAGAAGAGCCCCGTAGGTGTAACCGAGGATGCCGATTGCGATCGGGATGATCGTCAGATGCGGGTTCTGTAGCACCGAATACGCAGCGAGCGTAGCGACCCCGACCATCAGCGAGCCGAAAACTGCCGTCGCTGTGCGTGCCGCAAAGACTGCCTGCCGGTCAGTGGCATTCTTATTGAAATACGGGAGGTAAAAATCCTTGGTGAAGCTCGTGGCCAGTGCGTTCAGTGCCGCCGAGGTGGAGCCCATCATAGTCGCAAATACGCCGGCAATGATCAGGCCACGCATGCCGATTGGCATGTCGTTTACAATAAAGTGGGCAAAAATCTCATTGTCGGGGATCGGTTGGCCTGCGACCTGAGGCACCCCTTGTTGCGTGTAGTAAACCCAGAGAAGGATTCCGACCCCGAGAAAGGCAATAACGATCGGGATGTCGGCCAGACCGCTCAGGATCAGAGAGAGGCGGGATTTGCGGTAGTCAGGGGCGGTCAACATTCGCTGCACCATGTCTTGGTCGGTGCCGTGCGTCGCCATTGTGAGGAAAGTGGAGCCAATAAATGCCGCCCAGAGAGTATAGGGCTCCTCGAGCATCTTTTTCAGTGCCGCTCCAAAAGGAAGCGTTGAATCCCATCCACTCTGGACCCATGCCAGGTTCTCCCATCCGCCGAGTGCCGCTTGCACCGAGTCGAAACCACCGACGCGGTTAGTCAGCAGGCCGATCGCTACAAGGACCGAGCCGATCATCAGCATCGCCTGGATCAAATCCGTCCAGACTACCGCCTTAATGCCACCCACCGTGGTGTAAAAGGTCGTTACCACTGTCACAAAAACAATCCCCCAGAAGTACGTGGCGAGCGTGATCGGGTCTTCGGGGAAGAAGAACCGCCAGATCACCACCATGATCACCCCGCCCAGGTAGAGGCGCACGCCGATGCCGAGCACCCGGGTGAACAGGAAAATCCCGCTCGCCATGTTTTTGGTGGCATTACCAAATCTTACCGTCAGGAACTCGTAGATACTCTGAACCCGGTAGCGGTAATACGGCTCGATGAAGGTAAACGCGATCACGATGCGCGCCAGGATCGTGCCGATGACGAGCTGCCCGTAGATAAACCCACGCGTCTTGAAGCCTTCCGCCGGTGTGCCAAGAAATGTGGCTGCACTCGTCTCGGCGGCAACGATGGAGGCCAGCACCGCCCACCACGGGATCGCTCGCCCACCAAGGGCAAATTCTCGGAGATTCTTGTTTCCTCGCCCGGCATACAGGCCCAGGGCGACGATTCCTCCGAAGTATGCAAGAAGGACAATAGTATCGATGGCAATGGCTGCTGTGGACATGGCAGAAGAAGGTCGGCAGGTATTCCGGAGGGTGTCTTTGACGCTGAATCGCGTCCGGCAACAACCCTGCACCTTGTTTGCGGGTGTGAAAAAGCCTTATACCAGAAAAACAGTGAAGAGTTTCTCGGAGAGTGAGTCGTTGGGAGCAGTCAACGAGCGGGGCGCGTGAAGGCGGGAAGAAAGTACTCAGTACTCAGTGTTCAGTG
>CBINJX010000749.1:0-3463 GCA_966251085.1 uncultured Verrucomicrobiales bacterium | reverse complement strand
GGGTTCATCCCGTGGCACGGAAGCTGAATACACGGGAGACGCGGAATTGCTCTCCACGCGCCCTCCCGGCGGTCGGCGGCGCGACCGCCCTACCACCGGATGGGCAGTCACAAGGTAGTGCTCCATTCCACTTCCGCCACACTCACCCGTGCCGATTTGCCTGTCCGTCCCTCAACCCTCAGCACTCAACCCTCAACTTTCCAAAAAGTACCCACCACGCGCCTCTGTCACCGAACACGATTTACGTGTTTGCATTTCATCGGTAGTCGCTATCTTCCGAACCCCTTTCCCTTTTCACACAGTATGAACGTCGTTGTTGAGACCCTTCCGAATTGCCTCGCCACTCTCCGCGTGGAGGTCGAACCCGAGAAAGTGACAAAGACCCGCGAAGAGGTAGCGCGCGAGTTCGGACAGTTTGCCCGGATTCCGGGATACCGTCAGGGCAAAGCTCCGCGTTCTGTCGTGGAAAAGAAGTTTGCCAAGCAGATCCGCGAAGAGCTGGAGAAGAAGCTCCTCAGCGACAGCACCCGCCAGGCAATCCAGGAGCAGAAGCTTCGTGTGCTGCAGCTCGCCAACATCGAGGACGTTCAGATCGGCGAGGACAACAAGATGAGCTTCACCGCCACGGTGGTGACCCAACCCGAGATCCAGCTTCCTAATTACAAAGGGCTCCAGATCAATCCTCGTGCCACAGAAGTGACCGATGAGGAGATCAATGAATCTCTCGACAACCTCCGCGACCAGGCTGCCGACTTCACGGACATCACGGAAGATCGCGGCGCCCAGATGGAGGATTTCATCGTGGTCGATTACTCCGGCGCCATTGACGGCAAGCCGGTTCATGATGTTTTCCCGAAGGCCGGTAAGCCGCTCTCTGGCAATCAGGACTTCTGGATCAAGATGACCGACGAGGCTTTCTTCCCCGGTTTCTGCCAGGCGCTGGTGGGAGCGAAGGTGGGTGAAAGCCGTACGTTCACGGTGGAAGTGCCCGCCGACTTCCCGGTGGAAGGTATGCCTGGACAGAAGATCCAGTACGAAGTGACCATCAAGGGCATCAAGCAAAAGACGCTGCCTGAGCTGAACGATGCGTTTGCCGATACGGTAGTGAAGGGCAAGACGCTCGCTGAACTGCGTGAGATGGCCCGTGAAGAGCTGGGCCGACAGAAGAAGTCCGGCGCCGAAGCCGACAAGCGCAACCAGATCATGAGCCAGCTCCTTTCCCAAGTGGAATGCGAGCTGCCGCAGGGCCTCGTTCGTCAGGAAACTCAGCGTCTGCTGGCCGATATCGTTCGTGAGAACCAGGCCCGTGGCGTGACCGAGGAAGTTCTCAAGGAGAACGAGAAAGAACTCGTCGGCGCCGCTGCCCAGAATGCCCGTGAGCGCCTGAAGGGGACGTTTGTCCTCCTCCGTATCGCCGAGGCTGAGGGAATCAAGGTGACCCGCGAGGAACTTTTCGGCCGTATCGCCATGCTCGCCCAGCGCTACGAGATGCCCTTTGAAAAGATGCTCAAGGAACTCGAAAGCCGGAACGCTCTCGACCAGATCAATGAGGAGATCCTCACGGCCAAGGTTCTTGATTTCCTGGTCTCGAACGCTAGCGTGACGAATGAGCCTGCCGCTGCCCCCACAGTGAGCTAGTGCTGCGATTCTCCTGACGAAAAGCTATGATCATACAGCCAGACCGCCGAATCGTTCCCCCGCAGGCCAACTACTACATCCCGTATGTGGTCGAGCAAACGGGGCGAGGTGAGCGTTCCTACGACATCTACTCACGCCTGCTGAAGGACCGAATTATTTTCCTCGGTACTCAGGTCGATGACGGTGTGGCGAATTCGATCATCGCCCAGCTGCTCTTCCTCCAGATGGAAGACAGCAAGAAGGACATCAACCTTTACATCAACTCGCCCGGCGGCTCCGTCACCGCCGGGTTGGCGATTTACGATACGATGCAGTTCCTCACGTGCGACGTGAATACGTACTGCATCGGCATGGCCGCGAGTATGGGCGCCGTCCTGCTCGCCGCGGGTGCCAAGGGTAAGCGCTACGCGCTGCCCAACTCCGACATCATGATCCACCAGGTCTCCGGCGGTGCCCAGGGTACTGCCAGCGACGTGGAGCGGACGGTCGAGTTCATGTTCAAGCTCAAGAAGCGCCTCATCAAAATCCTGGCTCACCACACGGGCAAGGACGAGGAGACTGTGAAGCTTGACTCCGACCGCGATTACTACATGACCGCGGAGGAGGCTGCCCGGTACGGCCTCGTGGATGAAGTGGTGAAGAGCCGCAAGGAGTTGCAGGTCGCGAGCGAGATTGCTGAGTCTGTCGGTGGCACGAGCCCGGGAAGTGGCAGTGGCAGCAGCAGCAGCATTTCCGGACCTGGCACGTCACCCGCCTGATCGCATTCAGAATGACTACATGAACTCGATGGGCTAAATTGATATAGCGACTGTCGAGTTCGGTTTACCTTGGAGCAGCGTTTCCGATAGCGTTGTTCCATTGATCTCCGATTTTCGGATTCCGAGTTTTTGTTCCCTTAAATGGCCCGCGCTTCCAATCTCACGATGTGCAGCTTCTGCGGCAAGAGTCACGCAGAAGTCCGTAAACTCATTGCCGGTCCCGGTGTTTATATCTGCGACAGCTGCATCAATGTCTGTAAGGGCATTCTTGACAAGGAACTGAACGAGGAGAGCCGGAGGCAATCGACGACTCTGCGTGTGCCGAAGCCGGCGGAGATCCGTCGTTCCCTCGACCAATACGTGATCGGGCAGGACCGGGCTAAGAAGGTGCTCTCCGTGGCGGTGCACAACCACTACAAGCGCATCCTTCACAACAGCTCCATCGCCGCAAATGCCGCTGTGCAGATGGATCCGCAGGGAGAGGTGGAGATCGAGAAGAGCAACATCCTTCTCATCGGGCCGACTGGATCTGGTAAGACATTGCTCGCACGTACTCTCGCACGGGTGCTCGATGTGCCGTTCTGCATTGCAGATGCCACGACGCTGACTGAGGCCGGATATGTGGGTGAGGATGTGGAGAATATCATTCTCCGTCTGCTCCAGGCATCCGATTACGACGTAAAGCGTGCGGAGATCGGAATCGTTTACATCGACGAAATCGACAAGATCGGGCGTAAGACCGACAATGTTTCCATCACTCGCGACGTTAGCGGTGAAGGGGTGCAGCAGGCGCTCTTGAAGATTTTGGAAGGAACGGTTTGCAATGTGCCGCCACAGGGTGGCCGCAAGCATCCGCATCAGGAATATATCCAGGTCAGTACGGATAAGATTCTGTTCATCTGCGGTGGTGCTTTTGTCGGACTCGAGAAGATCATCGAAGCGCGCACGGGCAGGCGTCAGATCGGCTTCAACAAGGCCGACGACACCCGCACGCCGACCCAAGCAAAGAACCCGTTCGCTGAAGTCGAGCCGGACGACCTCCTTCGCTTCGGGTTGATTCCGGAATT
>CBINJX010000748.1:0-3466 GCA_966251085.1 uncultured Verrucomicrobiales bacterium | reverse complement strand
TAGCTCGACCGCCGTCACTCACGGTGGCAATGACACCGCCGTTTTCGCTGACGTCGAGTTGCAGAGTAACGATTAGAGCAGGTTTGTTACGGCGCGAAACTTTTACCGTAGCAGTTCCGTCGGTCGCAAAACGGCCGGAAAGTCGGTGGTTTTTGCCTCCCAGAGTCAGCTTACCCGTGAACGAACCTTTACCAGTGAGGTTGAGCCGAACGATTCCAGAAGTTGCCATGTCCGGATTGCCCTCAGCGGATACAATCCCACTATAACTGCCGCGTCTGGCCAGGAACGGGTTTGGAACGAAGCTTGCGGTAAGCTGCAGCCCCTCACGCATTGTAAAGGTTACCGTCGCTTTCGAAGAAGTGACTCCCCCACTCCATCCGGCGAATAGATAATCCGCAGCGGGAACTGCAGTCACTGTGTAGGTCTCCCCAAGCTCCCGTTGGGTCTGCCCTGCAAAATCTCGAGAAACAGTGCCGTTTCCTGAGAGCGAGACAATGAGCGGTGACAGCACGACGTAACGCACCTGCGTGGTTACCTGAGCGAGAACGTTTCCACTCGCATCCAGACTCCTCGCGCGGATCGTGTTGATTCCTGGAGCTAAGCCAGACACGGCAACGGTCCAATTACTAATGCCGTTGGCGCTTTTATAGGCGCCTGACTGGGTGCCGTTCTCGACGCGCACCTGGATACTCTGCGGACGAGTAATTCCGGCTGCGGTTCCGGTCACCGTAACTTGAGAGGTCAGGACACGAGCGTTGTTGCTCGGGGAGGTGATCGTCAGAAGCGGCTCAGGCCGTGGAGGCGCTGTGAGAACCACCCAATAGTCGCCGTACCTGCTTCCCGGAACGGAGACGTGGCCGATTCCATAAGCCGTCTGTTCCTGATAGAAGTCAGATTCGGCAAGGAGATGCCGCTTATGGGCGGCGGAATTCATAAAGTCGTTCCACGTAGACGAGGCAGAACTGCGGCCCGCGGCTATCGATTCGATATAGTTGGTCTGCCGATCATTGCCCCACCATTCCGGCAACGGATATCCAGCTTGCCGCACAAGATGGTTAGGGCCATTCCCGTCAGGATTCACATGCGCGAAGTAATCGCGCTTCGCCATATCCAACGCTCTTGAACGCGCTACCTGGGTCAGAGTCGCATCAAGACGCAGATAAGGCCGTTTCTGACCAGATGCACCGACCAGAGATGACGCTAGAGCTTGCTCCTGCGGCGTCAGTGTAGCTGCTCCCGCAGAGGCGACTCCAATCGCATACAGGAAAGCACAGAGAATTTGCCGGAGAACCTGACCAGGAAGCTGGGGAAATCGTGAAACGGACCACATGAGCGATAAAAACTTTGCGCAACTGTGCACAAAGCTAGAGCCGTGCCACACGGCCTCCGCCCTTATTTCTGCCCGGCAATTAGATCAACACAGAGCAACTCTCTCGCATCCCTGAGATACAATCGACCATCCGCATACGCGGGATTGCACCAGTTATTTCCGCTGACCTGTGTGCGCCCAGCCTCGCTATAGCTTTGCGGGTCAGCAGCGAAGAGGATCAGTTCACCAGCATCACTGAGCATCAGCACATTCTTTCCCATCACCAGGAAAGCCGCTTCGGCCCGATCGGGACTGGTGTGAACGAGACCGGTTTGCTCCCAGGCGATCTGCCCCGTTTCCGCCGCGATACACACGACGTTCCGCGCTGGCCCCAAACCGTAGAGGTGCTCGCCAACAAGCACAGGGCTCGAGAAATTCATCGCAGCTTTTTTGTTAACCCACGCCTCCGTTGCGTCGAAATCGCTTCCCTTCGCAGTGACACGGGTTGCCACGAGACCGATCTGATGTGAGGCAACAATCACAAGATCATTCCAGACTACCGGCGTCGTCACATGGCGACCGAGTGCGGTTTTCATCGGAACACGCCAGAGAAGTTTTCCATCGCGGGGATCGAGACCGATGAGTGCCTCTGCAGTAAAGGCAATCAGTTGGCGGACGCCGGCGAGATCGGCGATAATCGGCGGAGCGTAGGCGGTCTGGTCGTTTTGGGATTTCCAGATCACATCACCGGTCATCTTGTTGAAGGCCACCAGACTCGCTCCCTGCTCACTGCCGACCTGAGCAATAATGTTATCGGCGTCAATGATCGGCGCCCCAGCTGCGCCGTGTCTGCTTGCACCGGAGGCTTTGCCTTTCTCTCCGATGTAGATCGCGCCGAAATCATCCACAAAATTCTTCCGCCACCGAACCTTGCCTTCGGCAACACCAAGGCATTGAAACTCGCCCTTTGCGGACTGCACGTAAACGCGATCTCCATCCACTACAGGTGTGCAGCGCGGTCCGATGCCGAAGCCATCCTTATGCGAGGAGTAGATCTTTGTATTCCAAAGCTCCCGGCCAGTTGCGGCGTCAACGGCATGAGCAATCTCCTGCCCGTCTTTGTTATCCAGGTAAAACGCTCGGCCGTCCGCAACCACAGGTGACGCAAACCCGTCGCCGATCGGCATCCGCCATACTACTTTTGGATCGGGCGGAAGTGTCGCAGGAACCTTCTCCCCTGCCGGAACATGCCCCGTCCGATCCGGCCCGCGCCATTGCGGCCAGTCTGCAGCGTGAGCTGTGGTAGTAAGGATGGCGCAAAGGAGAAGACGGGGAAACATGGACGCGCATTTTGCGAACGCTCGTGCCTCCGACCAGTGAAAAGCGCATGCCTACACCTACTTTTGCCGTTTTTTGGATTCTCCGTTCGGTAGTAGAAGGCACTCATGCACACGATTGTCTCCCCCCGTCGTTTTCCTTTCGTCGCGATTTTTTCAGCAGCATTGTTGCTTCAAGCGGTCGCAATCGCTGGCGAGATTCGCACCTTTGCAGGCACTGGCGTAAAGGGATTCTTCGGGGATGGAGGTCAGGCAGCAGAGGCGCAATTGAACAATCCATTTGGGATCGTCCGGGGTCCCGATAAAGCGCTCTACATCTGCGATACCGATAATCAGCGGATTCGCCGTGTAGCCCCCGATGGAACAATCTCGACCGTTGCAGGCATCGGCAGCCGAGGCTACTCCGGCGACGGCGGGCCGGCGACTGCAGCACAGCTCAATGAACCATATGAAGTTCGCTTCGATGCCGCGGGAAACATGGTCTTCGTCGAACGGCTGAACCACTGCGTAAGGCGCGTGGACGCGAAGACGGGTATCATCACGACGATTGCAGGCACCGGGAAGGAAGGATTCTCCGGTGATGGCGGTCCGGCGACAAAGGGCGAAATGAAACAGCCGCACAGCATCGCGTTTGATCCTGTTGGGAACCTCTACATCGGCGACATTCTCAATCACCGGATCCGGAAGGTGGATGCTAAGACGGGAATAATCTCCACCTTCGCGGGCACGGGTGAAAGGAAAGCGACTCCAGACGGCGCTCGCATCGCTGGAACACCGTTGAACGGACCGCGAACCATCGACTTCGACCGGTCCGGAAATA
>CBINJX010000747.1:0-3473 GCA_966251085.1 uncultured Verrucomicrobiales bacterium | reverse complement strand
GATCATGTCGCTCTTCGGGATCGTGGGTATCTTCGGGTGGTCGTACTCCGTATTAATGCCAGCATATGCCAAAGACGTCCTAGGGGTGTCTGCGAGGGGGTATGGGCTGTTGATGTCCGCCATTGGAATGGGGGCCTTGATCGGAGCGCTTGCGATCGCAACGGCGGGACATCGCTTTCAGCCGCGGAAGATTGCGCTGGGAGGGCTGTGGCTGTTCAGCGCAGCCCTGCTCATGTTCTCTCAGGTTCGTCAGTTGCACCTCGCACTCTTTTTCCTGCTGCTGACGGGGCTGGGAATGATGCTATTCTTTTCGACTTCCAATACGACCGTGCAGTCGATCGTTCCTGACGAGATGCGGGGGCGCGTGATGGGAATTTGGGCACTGATTTTCGGCGGAATGGTGCCCCTCGGGAGCCTTGAGGCCGGTACACTCGCGCGCTTCATCGGGGTGCCCGGAACCATGGCCACCGGAGCAATTATCTGCGCCACTGCAGGAGTGGTGACGCTGATGGTGATCCGCAAGAGGGAGGCGAGGGAGGGCCTATCTAAATAGGTCCTCGATCTTAATCATACTCTCAAGCGGTGCTGCGGCAGAGGATTCGGAGCAAGATTATGGATTAGGATTAAAAGACACACCTATAGGGATCCGCACTGGCGCGACCGAAAAGGCAAAAGGACGGAGGGGAATAAATCCCTTCCGTCCTTTCAATTGCGTATATCTTTTCCAGTAGAGCCCTACACTCCAGCCGGTTCCAGCTGGGGGATGTGGTGTGGCCCCGGGCCTGCCTGCTCTCCGGCTTTTCCTGCCCGGCGATTCTTCGCGATCAGTACGTAAAACGCAGGTACCACAAACAGAGTGAACAGCGTTCCGATGACCATTCCGGTAACAAGCACGATACCGATCGAGTTACGCGCGGCAGCACCGGGACCGTCGGCTAGGATGAGCGGGTAGTGACCCACCACCGTCGCGACAGAGGTCATGAGAATCGGACGCAGACGTGTGCCGGAGGCTTCAATTACCGCCGAGAGCTTGTCCTTTCCGGTCTCCTGCAAGTGGTTCGCAAACTCCACAATCAGAATTCCGTTCTTCGACACGAGACCCACCAACGTGATCAGTCCCACCCAACTATAGATGTTGAGTGTGGTGAAGCCGAGGAAGCTGAACAGCGTCGCACCAGACAGCGCGAGCGGAACGGAGCCGAACAACACGATGAACGGATCGCGGAAGCTCTCGAACTGCGCGGCGAGCACCAGGAAGATCAGGATACCCGACATGATCAGAGTTGCGATCAATGTGTTTCCTTCCACGCGGAGCTGACGCGATTGTCCGCCATAGTTCAGGCTGTAACCTTTCGGCAGGATCTTCACGGCTTCTTCTTCGAGAACCTTCAGCGCCTGATCGAGAGTAACTCCGGGCGGAATCGCTCCCTGGATCTTCGCGGAGTTGAGCTGCTGGAAACGATTCAGCGTTCGCGGCTCCGTGGAGTGTTTGATGCTCGCGAACGTTGAAAGCTGCACGAGTTTGCCATCAGGACCGCTGACATAGAAGTCCTTGAGCTGATCCGGCGTGAGCCGCTCAGTCCGTTTCACCTGCGGGATCACCTTGTAGCTGCGTCCCTGGATGCTGAACCGATTCACGTACTGGCCGCCAAGCATTGTCGAGAGATCCGCGCCGACTTGCTGAAGGTTCAGCCCCAGCGAGGCAACTTTGTCGCGGTCGAAGACGATCTCGCTCTGCGGCATGTCGTACTTCAGGTCGGTATCGGCGAACATGAAGACGCCGCTCTGAAACGCCTTCTGTACCAGCTGATTCGCAAAGCCGAGCAGCTCACGAGGCTCGGCGGTCGAGGCAATGACAAATTCCACAGGGAAGTTGCCGCCGCCCGGGAGAGCAGGGGGCATCATCGCGATCACCTGAACGCCGGGGATCGCACTCACTTTACCGTACACCTCGCCAAGTACCTCGGATGTCGCGCGTTCGCGCTCGCTCCACGGCTTGAGACCGAGGCCGGAGATGCCGCTGAAAGGCTGGGTAATCTGGAAGGTGTGTCGGGCTTCCGGTACGGACATGAAAGCCTCGTTTACCTTTTCCGTGTAGATCGTGGTTTGCTCGATCGTGGAGTTCGGCGAGGCCTGAACGATGCCCATGATGAAGCCCTGATCTTCCAGCGGTGCGAGTTCGTTGCCGGAGAACATGATGAACGGCACCATGAGGAGCATGACGATTGCAGCCATCGCGAAAACTACCGGACGGTATTTCAGCGTGCCTGTCAGCCGCTTCATGTATGCGTCGCGGAGGCGGTCGAACTGACGGTTGATCCACCCGGCGTAGCCGCGATGAGAATCGCCCGCGCGGAGAAGGCGCGAGGACATCATCGGAGAGAGCGTCAGGGCGACTATGCCTGAGACCACAACGGCGCCTGCGAGCGTAAACGCAAACTCGCGGAAGAGGGTGCCGGTCAGACCACCCTGGAGACCAATCGGTGCGTAAACCGCAGCGAGGGTGATGGTCATTGCGATAACCGGGCCGACCAGTTCGCGCGCGCCCATCATTGCAGCGTTGAACGGTGTGGCTCCTTCGTGGAGATGCCGCTCTACGTTCTCCACAACAACGATGGCATCGTCCACAACCAGACCCACTGAGAGAACGATCGCGAGGAGGGTAAGGAGGTTCAGCGTGAAGCCGAAAACCAGCATCAGGAAGGCCGCGCCAACCAGCGAGATTGGGATGGCCACCACCGGGATCAGCACCGAGCGGAGCGAACCGAGGAAGAGGAAAATCACGAGAACCACAATCACGAGGGTCTCGATGAGGGTCTTCAGCACTTCGTCGATCGCAGTCTGGATGTAGCGAGTCGCGTCGTATGGTACGCCAAGCTTCATGCCGACCGGGAGTTGCTTCTCGATTTCCGGTAGCTCCTCACGGACCGCCTTGATGACATCAAGCGAGTTTGCGGTGGGCAATGGCCAGACGCCCATGAAGGTGGCTTTCTGTCCGGAGAACCGGACATCCGAGTTGTAGTCTTCCGCACCGAGATCGACTTCTGCAATGTCGCTGAGACGAACGATGGCGCCGTTCTGCTCGCGGATCACCAGGTTCCGGAATTCATCCGAGGTCCGGAGATCGGTGTTTGCGACGAGGTTGATCGATGTCATCGATCCCTTCGTCGTACCAACTGCCGAGAGATAGTTGTTCGCCGAGAGGGCGCGCCGGACTTCCGTGGGCGAAATATTCAGAGCCGCCATCCGGTCCGACTTCAGCCAGATCCGCATCGCAAATGTGCGGGCACCGAGAATATCCGCCTTTTGCACGCCGCTCACTGCCGTGAGGCGTGGCTGCACGACACGCGTGAGGTAGTCGGTGATCTGGTTCCGATCGAGGTCCTCAGAGTAGAAGGAGATGTACATCTGAGCGAACTGGGTGTCGCTCATCGTCAACTCGATCTCCGGAGACTCGGCCTCGGGCGGCAGAT
>CBINJX010000746.1:0-3481 GCA_966251085.1 uncultured Verrucomicrobiales bacterium | reverse complement strand
GGCTGACCTTCCACGATCAGCCAGTCGCCCGGCCGGAACGGCTTCCCGATTTCCAATGCGATACCGGCGATGATATTCCCCAGCAGATCCTGCAGGGCAAAGCCAATGATCGCCGCGACCACTGTGGATCCCGCGATCAGGCCAGGGATCGAGATGCCGTAGTCGAAGGAGATGACCAGCAGGACGACGATGATGACGATCAGCAGACTCGCCAGCTGGGAGAGGAACTTTGGCGCTTTCGTCTTCTGGTGTCGCTCAAACCACAGCTCCCAGAAATACCGCCGGAGCAGAGCCAGAAAGAAGAACGTGCCGAGGATCGAGACCGCCGCCGTGAGGTGGCGCATCCAGGCGATCCATTCCGGCCACGGGATTTCCGCCGGTGCGACCTGCGCCTGGATGAACCATGGGAACCAGAGAGCGAAGGCAACGCAGAAGAGCTGATACAGGACACCAAGCCGCACCCCCCGACTCCGCTTCAGCCATCGGCCGAGCGCGACCGCTGCCAGGTAAACCACCGGCATGCTCGCCATGGGAATCAGCAATGACTGGGGCACACCCAGGGTGAAGGCCATCACGGCGTGCTTATTATTGACGGGCTGTCAGCGCTGCAACGGCGAAGTCGCGGGGAGCAGTGGGAAAGTGCTCAGTGCTCAGTGCTCAGTGCTCAGACGTGAGCGCAAAAAGTCGTTTTGGCGCAAACGGATGCTTTGATCTTCAGTCTCTGCATCCCGGAGGGATACCAAGAAGGTAGCCGGTGGTCGCGCGAGGTACGAGCGCTACCACCGGACAGCATACAAATAAAGAATGGCACCCGGAGCGGGTGCCGGAAGCGAGGAACCGATGGGCGGTTTACCTTTCGCAAGGTCGATGGAAGCGAGGGAAGCCGGAATGTCGTGCACGATTCCAGCACCCGCTGCCGGGGTGCATGGCTTTTTATGACTCCAGTTCCGGTGGTATGCGCTCGTTCCTCGCGCAAACCAACCGGCTACCTTCTTGTTATCCCTCCGGGATCAAGACAGCGCTCCGCGAGCATTGGCCATGAACGGCGATTTCGACATTTTGCGCTTACATCTGCTCATTGCCCGAAGGGCGCTCGATAAATAGTCGGCCGGCCCGGCGGCGGGCGTGGGAGGCTCCGGCGAGGTTGATCTTGGCGGGGCTTCCGCCGGAGAGGAGGGAGCGGACGTTTTCCACGTCGTCGAAGCTGATGTCCCGGATGCCGCGTTCAGTGAGCCATTTGTGGAGGAGGCGACGTTGGAGGGCGGTGGGCATGGCGCGTACCACGGCGACCTCCAGCTCGGGAGGCGTCGGATGGGTGAGTTCTGGCAGGCTGGTGAAGAAGTCGTCTTCCGCTTCCAGGATCTGCGCGGTGCGCCAGAGAGCTTTGCGGATGTCGCGACCGAAGGTGGATTCCAGCGCAGGGATGATCTCGTGGCGGAGCCGGTTGCGGGTGTGGCGGATGTCAGTGTTTGAGGTGTCTTCGCGGAATGGTAGATCATGCTCCGCGATGTACTGGTCGATCTCGCTGCGCCAGACAGAGAGCAGGGGACGCACGATTTGCAATCTCACGCCGTTGATCGTGCGCATAGTTTCGGGGTGCATGCCTCGGAGACCCGCCACACCGGAGCCGCGGAGGAGGCGCATGAGGAAAGTCTCCGCCTGATCGTCGGCGTGGTGGGCGAGGAAGAGCCGGGAGGTGTGTCGCTCCTGTGCTATGCGGGCGAAGAATTCATAGCGCGCCTCGCGAGCGGCGGTTTCGATGGACTGACGGCTGGTCTTCGCGCGGGCGCCAACATCTTCGCGCGTGAGAGCGATGGGCAGGTTGAAGCGCGCAGCCAGTTCGGTGACGAACCGGGCATCCTCTGCGCTTTCCTCCCGCAGCCCGTGATCGAGATGGCAGATCGTCAGCTCCCGCCAGCCGGCATGCACGAGGGCATGCAGCAGCGCGACCGAATCACGTCCGCCGGAGACGCCGATGAGGGCGGGGATGGATGGGGGCGGGACAGGGATAGTCGGCACGCTTGGTGGTTTGGGCGAGAGGACGCTTGCGCCGTAGCGCAGACATCCCTGTCTGCGGGTGCCCCGACCATCCTGGTCGGAGGCTGATCCCGGTGGCCGCTGTGGAGTATCTGGAAAAGAGACGCAGGGTAGCGTGTGAGCCGTTCGTGGAGCGCGCAGGACTCGGAGCAGGGATGCTCCGGTCACCCGCAGTCAAGATGACTGCGCTACGGCGCGATGAGCAGGAACCCATCGCGCTCGGAGACGCGATCCACCCCTTTTTGCTGCCTATCCCCCAATCCGATCCGCACCGAAGTACGGCCGGAGCGGTTCGGGGATCAGCACGCTGCCATCGGCCTGCTGATAAGTCTCCACCAGCGCCACAAAGAGACGCGGCAGCGCGGTGCCGGAGCCGTTGAGGGTGTGGCAGAAGCGGTTCTTTCCTTCCGCATCCTTGAAACGGAGGTTCATCCGGCGCGCTTGGAAGTCGCCAAAGTTCGAGCAGCTCGAGACTTCCAGATAGCCGTTCTGGCCCGGAGCCCAGACTTCGATATCATAGGTCTTCGTCGAGCCGAAGCCGACATCACCGGTGCACAGCTCGATAACACGGTAGTGTAGTCCGAGAATCTGCAGCACCTTCTCCGCATCTGCAGTCAGGGCGTCGAGTTCCTGGAACGACGTTTCCGGCGTGGTGATCTTCACCAGCTCCACCTTGTCGAACTGATGCATACGGATCAGTCCGCGCGTGCCGAGACCGGCCGAGCCTGCCTCACGGCGGAAGCACGGGGTGTAGGCGGCGTATTTGATCGGGAGGTCCTTGAGCGAAACAATCTCTTCCCGGTGCAGGTTGGTCACGGGAACCTCGGCCGTCGGCGCGAGATAGAGGTCGTCGTCCTGACAGCGGTAGAGCTGATCCGCAAACTTCGGCAACTGCGAGGTGCCGACGAGCGCCTCCGGGCGGACGACGAACGGCGGATTCACCTCCTTGTACCCGTGCTCGCGCGTATGCAGATCGAGCAGGAAATTCAGAAGGGCACGCTCCAGGCGAGCACCGGCGCCAGTGAAGCAGACAAACGCGCTGCCGCTGATCCGCGAGGCGCGCTCAAAGTCAAACAATCCGAGCGATTCGCCGATTTCCACATGGCTTTTGGGAGTGAACTCGAAGCCCGGCTTCTCTCCCCATGCACGCACCTCGGGATTTGCGCTCGCGTCCTCACCGATCGGCGCGGCGTCATGCGGGAGGTTCGGCAGCTGGAGCAGCAGATCGCGCTGACGCTCGTCGAGCGCAGCGGCTTCATCGTTCAGCTTGGAGATATCGTCACCGATCCCGCGCACCTGCGCCTCGATCTCGCTGGTATCTTCACCGCGAGCCTTGCGTCCGCCGATCTCCTTGGAGATCCGCTTGCGATCGGCCTGGAGGTGTTGCAGCCGGGTTTCTGCATTCCGGCGATCGCGATCGATTGCGAGGATATCGTCGATGCGG
>CBINJX010000745.1:0-3484 GCA_966251085.1 uncultured Verrucomicrobiales bacterium | reverse complement strand
TCTCACCGTCGGCTCGATGAAGTACTACGCCGCGCCGGCTGTGCGTTCGATCGCAGACCGCATCAACCACGCTTCCCAGCGTACCCCTGCCGGACTCGATCTCAGTGATCTCGATCCGAAAGACGTCCAGACGCTCTTTCAGCGCAAGGAGTAAGAGCCGATCCGAATAAGTCTCTGCCTTAATCTTACTCCTAATCTTATTCTTACTCTCTGAGCAGCCCTGCTGCCGAAGGAGAAGTAGGATTAAGGATGAGATTAAGAGACTCTCCTATTCGGATAGTCTCGAAGCCCCGCACTCATTTATATTCATAAAAAAGGCGCTGCGATGAGCAGCGCCTTTTTCTTCTGATCAAACAGAGTCGGAACCGTGATCAGCGGCAGCACTTCTTCCACATCCGGCTGAACCAGCTGACGACAGGGTCCGTGTACTCTTCCACATCGATCTCCCTGGCGCTCTCCACCGCGTCGCGCACTGCATCCGCCGATTTGTGGTAAGCGCGTTTGGTCTGATGAGCGACCGGAGCGAAGAGTTCACCCAGATAGCCGCCAGCCTCGCTCAGCCTCGACTCATATACGTTTGAAGGGCGCGACCGGTCCAGGGCACGGACCAGGAGTCCCAGTGCAAAACCCACTCCCACTGCACAGAGCAACGCCGGGATCGGGTTTTCTCGTACGTAGGCGTCGGCCTCATGCAAGGCGTGCTGTGGCTTCGATTCCGGAGTTGTTGAAGATTCCATGATCATGATGGTTCAGCCATTTTGACGACGTTCGATCTCCTCATAGAGCTTCACCGCGCCAAGGATCAGGAGCGCCGGTCGAACCAGCGCCAGGACCAATCGCAACAGGCCGGCAATGATGGAGCCAATCGGCAAAAGGGTAATGAACAGGCCAGCGACGAAAGCGATGCCAACTGCCTTCATTGGCTCTTCGCGGGTGTATTCCTCGGTGCGGTGAACGAGATTATCGACGTCCGGAGCACCGCTCACTTCAAACGTGGGATCAGGAGCTTGCATAGAGTTTGTGGGTTAAACTTCAACCGCACCATGTTTCCGGGAGCGAGAAGTTCTATCTGCTAATCGAGTGTTGTTCTTTCGGTGGGCGCACACGGCAGCTGCTGTTTCGCCCCCTTTGACAGCCGGCGGTGGGAGTTCCCTGCCGCCGGTTTCTTTTGTCACGCCCATTCATAGAAAGAACCTGCGAAGTTGAGAACTCCGCAGGTTCTGTTCAGTGAAGGCTCTCGTACCGAGCCGTCGGAATATTAGTCTTCCTTGGTGGTGGTCGTCGTCGTGGTCGTGCGACGCTCCTCGACCACCGGAGCAGTGGTGGTCGTGGTCTTCTTCACCACCACTTTACGAGCAATCATACGGTCACCTTCCTTGACGTAGTGAACGGTGACCGGCACACCGGACTTGATGATCTCAGCGGAAACAGGAGCACCTGCCTCATCAACATAGGTGACCGATTCACCGACAACATAACGCACAGGCGAAGTGGAGCTCTCCGTGCGCACAGAGATTGCGCTGCCGGGAGTGAATTCCGTGATCGTTCCACCGGTGGTTGTCGTCGTCGTGGAAACTTCCACGTCAGCGGCCATTGCGGTGCCGAGGCTCAGAACTGCAGCGAGGAGGATAGCGGTCTTTTTCATAGCGTTGTTTTTGTTTCCGGGTCCTTGTTGGGACCCAACATTGGAAACATCGGAGCAATTTTTCCGGCTGGTCGCAGAGATTCAGCGGGTTCCTTCGAAAATTTAATGCCCGGGCAAGAACTTTTTGTTTGGCATCCCGCGAAACTTTGCTAGCTTGTGCAGCTCAAGATGGTGGCTGTAGCTCAATGGTAGAGCACTAGATTGTGGTTCTGGCCGTTGCGGGTTCGAGTCCCGTCAGCCACCCCATCTTTTCTCAGCAGGAGGGTTTCCGAGGTAACGCTGAGCCTTCTGATCAAAGCCGATCAGATAATTCCTCTCGAATCCTTCCGTTCTTAGGAATCTTGCGCTAAAAGAAAAATCCCCCCACGGCTTTGCCGTTCCGAATTTGTCAAATGGATAGAGTTTTCCCGTGCCACCCTCCCGGAACCGGATATCTATTCCCTTTTTTCGGTCCAGTTAAATGAATCCGCTCGAACAGCGCCTCCGTTATAAATTCCGCAACCCGCTTCTCCTTGCGGAGGCTCTCACTCATCCCAGTCTCGGCCATGAGACTCAGCGGCATCATTTTGATAATCAGCGCCTGGAGTTTCTCGGGGATGCCGTTCTCCAGCTGATTTTTACGGAGTATCTTTTCGACCATTATCCGGAGTTCACGGAAGGGCAGCTCACCAAGCTCCGTGCGCAGCTCGTTTCCCGCGAAGGATTGCGTGTTCACGCTCAGGCCATCGATCTGGGCAAATATCTGATGATGGGCCGCGGAGAGGAATCCAGCGGAGGCCGGGAGCGCGCAAGTGCGCTAGCAGATGCATATGAGGCGCTGATCGGGGCGATGTATCTGGATAGCGATTACGTGACCGTTCGCCGGATCGTACTCACCGAAACGCGCGATCTGCTGGAAAATCTCCAGGTGGAAACGGTGGAGAGCAATCCAAAGGGCCGGCTTCAGGAAATCCTGCAAGCCATCTCTCCCAAAAGCCCGACCTATCCCATCATCGACCAGTCCGGTCCGGAACACGACAAGCGATTCGTCGCAAAGATCGTGTGGGACGGTCGTGAGCTGGGTGAAGGGGAGGGGCGTAGCAAAAAAGAGGCGGAAGTCGCTGCAGCGCGTGATGCGCTCAAGAAAGAACTCTGGAAAAAGCCAGTCGAAGAGCCTGCTGCCGTGGAAACCGAAACTGAGACGCTGGCGGGGAGCCTCAACGGATCTACTCCCAACGAGGAGCATTCCACGAACTCGGGAGCGTAGAGACACGCCCTCTCAGCCGCTCCTCTGAAAGTTGAGGGTTGTTGGTTGAGGGTTGAGGGACTGAGAATGCGCCTTCGGCGGTTGAGAGGAGCCGGGAACTACCGGCTGGAGGAACTTTCTTTGCGCCTTCACGCGCCCCGCCCGTTGGGTGCTCCTCTGAAAGTTGAGGGTTGAGGGCTGAGGGTTGAGGGAGAGAGCAGGCAGATCGGAGCGGGTGAGCGTGGCGAGAGTGGAATGGAGCACTGACTTGCGACTGCCCTCCCGGCGGTAGGGCGGTCGTCCTCGACCGCTCAAACCTTCCGATCCGCCGATGCGCGGCTCTTTTTTTACCACGGAGACGATCGAAAGCGTCGAACGGGAAAAGCTTTGATGCTCAGCCGGTTACGCGGGCAGGGTGGGGAGCTCTTCTCTGCACACATGTCTTCTCCGGGAAACCGTCAGATACACCGTGGCAGGACGAGAATTCACGGTATGCGCCTGGAACTATCAATTGAGCGCCGCAGGAGGCGGAGCGAGTGCCAGACGGGGCGGAGCGACACGTTTGGAGGTCGATGAAAGCATCACCGGGGGCGAAGCAAGCGGAAGAATGGACA
>CBINJX010000744.1:0-3490 GCA_966251085.1 uncultured Verrucomicrobiales bacterium | reverse complement strand
CTCCCGCGGCATCATCGATTCACGACCGGTCGTCTGGTATCTCTCCATGACGGCCCTCGTCCTGGTCCTGAACTTCCAAGTGTTTCAATACCGCAAGTGGAAGGCGTAAGCCCGGCGGTTTGTTAACCCATTCTGTATTTGCATCCCCATGGCTAAGTCTAAGAAGGAAGCCTCATCTCCCTCTCCTGCCCCTGCTGCCAAGCGCAGTGGTCCTCACCGGCTCGCGATCGGCACGAACGTGATCATCCAGGTACTCCTGGTGATTGCGATCGTCGTGATCGTCAACGGCATCAGCTTCCGGCAGTTCAAGCGTTGGGACCTCTCCCGGAATCAGAAATACGCGCTGGCTCCGATGACCCGGAATCTCCTGGGCAGCCTGGAGAAACCCGTAAAGGCCATCGTTTTCTTCCCGACCGCGCAGGCTCTCTATGCGGACGTGACAGCGCTCTTGCGCGAGTACGAGTACGCTTCCGGCAACAAGCTGAACGTCGAGTTCGTCGATCCGTACAAGAATCTGATTCGCGCCAAGGAACTCGCGGAGCAGTATAAATTCGGATCCAGCGATAACATTGTAATCCTGGACTACAACGGGAAGAGCAAGTTCGTGAATGCCATGGATATGGCGGAACTCGACATGAGCGGCGCGATGTACGGTCAGCCTCCGACGGTGCGTTCCTTCAAGGGCGAAGAGGCGCTTACGAGTGCGCTTCTCGAGCTCACCGAAGAAAAGCAGAGCAAGATCTATCTCATCACCGGCCACGGTGAAGCGGAGCTCGATGGCGAGAACCTGCAAGCCTTCAAAGCTTATGCAGGCCGTCAGAACCTGAAGCTCGAGACGGTGAACCTGAGCAACGTTGATTCGGTTCCGGCCGATGCGACCGGATTGATGATCTTCGGTCCGCGCACGGATTACTCCGAGCGTGAGATGAAGCTGATCAGCGACTTCTGGGATCAGAAGAAGGGCCGTCTTTTCGTTCTCCTGAATCAGCAGAACAGGACTCCGCGCCTGGATCAGTTTCTCTCCGAGCAGGGCGTGACGCCGCAGGGCAACCGCATTCTACGCACCGGCACCATGCCGATGCCCGACGAGACCGGTGCCATCGCCATGCGTGCGGTCATCATTGCTTCGCCTGTGGCGACGTTTGTACCCGAGGGTAAGGAAGTCACAAAAGACCTGGTGGGAATCAATATGCAGCTGCTCGGCGCCACGGAATCGCTGGCGCTCGACCGGACAAAGACGCAGACGGACAAAATCAAGCTCATCGAGCTGTTGCAGTCCGGCGAAGGCTTCTGGGGCGAGACCGAGTACGTGGCCGGCGAGAGCGGCGTCAAATCTGCCGTCTACTTCGATCCGAAGAAGGATGTGAAAGGACCGTTGACTGTGGGTGCCGCAGTGGAGAAAGGCGCTCTGGAAGATCCCCGGGTAAAGGTCGATAGCGCCCGCATGGTCGTGGTCGGCAATGCAGGTTTCCTCCTCGATGACGGACTGCGCCTCTCGGATGTCGGCATCGACTTCGCCGTGAATTCGCTCAACTGGCTCCTCAACCGCGAGAAGATCGCGGGCATTCCGCCGAAGCCGAAAGAGCCGGTCCGCCTCAGCCTGGACGAGAAGAAAATGGGCAATCTCGCCCTGACTGTTCTTGGCGTCATTCCCGGCATTGTCGCTGTCATTGGTTTTGCCACCTGGTGGCAACGCAGCAGCTAAACCTTGTACCACTTCATCAACAGCTAAATACCCAAATCACCCTGGCTAACGGATGAAACCGCGTAATACCCTCATTCTCTTCGTCGTCTTCGCGGCGTTATTTGCCTACGTTGGGCTTGTAGAGAGACATCGTAAGGGCACTAAAGAAGCTAACGAAGCAGCCACGCGCGTGGCCGAAGTGGATCGCGACAAGATCAACGCTGTCACGATCCAGAACCCCGACGGCACCATCGAGCTGCGGAAGGGCAGCAACAACGACTGGACGTTGGAAAAGCCTGTGAAGGATCGCGCCGACTCGATGGCCGTCTCGCAGCTCTTCACCACGCTTGAGACCCTGCGCCACGACTCGACATTCCCAGCTGAGAACAAAGATCAGCTGAAAGAGTACGGAGTGGCTGAAAGCAACACCAAGATCCGCCTGAGTGGCACGGAGATGAAGGATCTGGAGATCCTGATCGGCAAGGACGCCGCAGTCGAAGGCAAGGTCTATGTGCGCCCTGAAGGAGCCGACAATGTGTATGTAATCGGCAACGATCTGAAGAATCAGCTGAACAAGAAGGCTGATGACTTCCGCGATCGGAAGCTGGCCAGCCTGACTACCCAGGAGGTGAACCGCATGGTGGTAGCGACCAAAGACGGTGAAATCGAACTGGAGAAGAAGGACAACCACTGGACGATCACTAAGCCGATGAAGGCTCGCGGTGACGATCAGAAGATCAACGACCTGATCGCCTCGACAACCACGGCTCAGATCGATCAGTTCCTCACCGACTCGTCGGACCTGGCCACCTATGGCCTTACCGAACCCCGGGGAACAGTAAGCTTCTATACCGAAGGTGCTGAAAAACCGGTGGTTCTGCAGATCGGTGCAAACGGCAAGGAAGAGAAGGATAAGGAGAAAACTTATGCCAAGCTCTCCACCCGTGATGCCGTTGTTCTCGTGCCGAAAGAGATCGAAAAGATCCTCGAGCCTCGCCCGAACGATCTCCGGGATCGCAATCTGATCCGTATCGAAAGCGATATTGTAGATCGGATCACCATTGAACCTGCCAACAAGCAACCGGTCATCCTCGCCCGCAAAGGTGAGTCATGGATACGCAAGGAAGGCGACAAGGAAGTCCCTGTCAATGACGTCGCCGCTACCAAGTTGCTGACTGACCTGCGGAACACGGAAGTCACGAACTTCGTGGCGGACACCGCGCCAGACCTTCAGAAATTTGGCCTCGCGCAGCCACAGATGAAGGTGACGCTCAGCTCTTACGCTTCCGAGAATACCTCTGAGACGACGGCTGGCGATAAGCCAATCGTCACGGTTCTCTTCGGTTCTGTCGAAGGCGATCATGGGTATGCAAAGGTGGACGATGAGCCGTTTATCGTTTCCGTTCCCAAGACCCTGATCGAGAGCGTACCAACTGATCCAATTCAGCTTCAGGAACTGACGATCTACAATCAGAAACCCGAGGATATCACCGCATTGGAAATCAATCGCGAAGGCCAGCCAGTGCTTTCTCTCGCCAAGGAGAAGGATGGTACTTGGAAATTGGCAAAGGGTGATGGCAACGTGAACCAGACGAATGTCCAATCCCTTGTCAATACCCTCGCCGGACTGCGTGCAGTCCAGTGGGTCGGCCCAACTGCTCCCTCCGAGCAGGGCCTCGACAAACCGGCTGTGGTAGCCAGCTTCACAGCGGGTGAAGGTGATAAGAAGACGAACGGAAAGCTCACCATCGGCGCGCTGACTCCCGAGGACTTCTCCTACGCGACTGCCGAGGGGCTCACCGGCAC
>CBINJX010000743.1:0-3495 GCA_966251085.1 uncultured Verrucomicrobiales bacterium | reverse complement strand
GCTGCGGAAATTGGGAGCCAATGGGGCGGCTCGCTTGCTGGGAGATTCCACCTCGTGTCCTCATCCGCAGCGGCAGACCTCGATGATTCGGTTGAGGAACTTACGATGTAGATATGCGAACAGCGGTTGCAATGCTGCGCAAATGATAGAGGCTATGTAGGTGGCCAAAATTTCGTTCCTTTTCTCAATCAGGTGATGCTGGGCAGTTGATCGACTCTGCCAGCCAAGACGAGGTTCCGCTCGTTCAGAGCGCCAAAGGCGCGGTCTATACCAGCCTAGGGCGCAGCCCTGGGAAAACGGTTAAGAGCGACCAAGGGCTGAAGGCCCGAACTATAAACCGCGAGAGAACGTTGCCGCAGATTGGAGAAATAGGACGGGCTTTCAGCCCTCGCGCTCTGCTTGGCTACTCCTAGGGCTGCGCCCTAGGCTGGTATAGACCGCACCTTCGGTGCTAGGCAGTGAACGAGATTTTGGCCACTTAGCGTCCTCTGCCTCGACCAGCTTTGCCAGGAGGATCAGCGATTCCTGCCATCCCATGTAGCATGCCTCGGCAGGGATGACGGCGGGAATTCCTTCCTGCGTGATGTTCAGCTCGGTGCCGCAGAACACCTCTTTCAGCGAAATCGTCACCAGCATCTCTCCAGGCAGATTCGGGTCGTCGAATTTGTCCGTGTAGCGGATGCGTTCGTGGGGCGTGAGTTCGAGGTAGGAACCGCCGAAGGAGTGGCTCTTACCTGTGCTGAAATTGGTGAAGGACATCCTGAAGGTGCCGCCCACCTTCACGTCCATGTGGTGCACTTTGGCCGTGAATCCATTCGGCGGAAGCCATTTGACCATGGCGTCGGCATCGAGAAACGCGCGGTAAACTCGTTCCGGCGTGGCGCGGAGGACTCGGTGCAGTTGGACGATGTGGGTATTGGAGGTGGTCATGTGCTTTTGAAAAGTGGGTTCCATCTCTTCGACGATCGAACCGATCCGTTTCGGACATTTTTCGCAACAAGCGTTCTTCACACGACCGTCACGAAAGCGGGCGTGGTCACCGAACAGTTCCGCCGCGAGGGAAGTGATCGGTCGCGGAGATGACGCGATGCACGGCAGGCAGAGGTGAAAGCCTGCGAGCTTGCGCCATTGCCAACCAGAGCGCTTTTCTTTCCGCACGCCTGTGACGGCAAACTCCGATGAAAACATTCCAAGGCTATCAGCTCATTACTCCGGGCGATCTTGTCTGGCGTCCGTCGAACCTGATGAAGATCCCGAATGCGGATTACCTGGAACGCACCGGGAGCGAAAACATCGGCGCGCGGCTCTGGCGGCTGCCGCCTGGAAGCGCCAACACGCTGCACAAACACATTCGTGCGGAGGAGTTCTACTTCGTGCTGGAAGGGACAGGACGACTGCGCGTGGGCGACGAGACATTGACGGTGCCACGCTACGGCGGCGTGCTGGTCGGCCCGGACCAGCTGCGCCAGGTGTTCAACGACACCGACTCCGAAGTGCTCTGGCTCATCATTGGAGCGCCGGAGGAACTGGAGTTTCTCCAGGGCTCAAAGTCCCAGATGGATCTCTCCCTCATCTATCCTGTGGATCCCACACAACTGCCGAAGGAACTCGCGGGAGTGGAATGGCCTCCCCTGAAAGTTGAGGGTTGAGTGCTGAGGGTTGAGGGACAGAGCAGGTGAGCTTGGCGGGAGTGGAATGGAGCACTGACTTGCGACTGCCCTCCCGCACGGTAGGGCGGTCGCGCCGCCGACCGCCGGGAGGGCGCGTGGAGCTATTCCACGGGTAGAATTTCAATCGTGAGCCCGACCTTTGCCGCCAATCTTGAAAGTATCTGTTCCCGCGGTGTTCGCGTGTCGCTCGACCCGGGGCTCCCGGCGTGCCTTTGGAACTGAAAAAAGCGACGGTGGGACGAAACGCTGTTCCGATGCGATTTTCCGCCGCTGCACACCGATGCACAGTCGCTTCGTAGCGGCGGAAGATCGGTTCGGACCGGCACGAAGTCGTTCCGAAGCGACAATTTGTCGCTTTGTACCGGCCTGATGCCGCTCCATGCCGATGTGAAGTCGATCTCAACCGGCCTGAAGTCGCTCCCCAGTGACAATTTGTCGCTCCAGACCGGCCTGATTTCGCTTCGGACCGATCCTCTCCCGGTTCGATGCGCCGCCGTGTCGCTTCGGATACATCTCTTGCTCATCGGGTGGAGGGTGACGGGCATAATCCCCTTACCTCTACCTGATAGCTATTGCCGGTCCTTCGTACCTGAAAGGCAGCTGGCTGGCTATTGCCTGCACTCTTCTGTGCATCTCAAGAGGCAACTTTCTCCTCTACAGAGAAAGAGCAATGCCCAAAGCCGATGTCGTAAAAGCGGTGTTCGGGATCAAAACCGCTCCTATCTTGGAACAGCTTCAAAATAAAAGGCGGCCCCTGCGTTGCAGGAGCCGCCTTTGCGACAGTGGTTTTACCTAATCGGTAACCGTTCTATTGAGTGGTCGCTGTCTGCGTTTATGCGCGGCGGCGACGGCGATTGAACCGCCCGAATCCCAGAAGGACACCGACACCGCCGATCAGGGAGGCGATAGAGGCTGGTTCTGGTACGGCAACGATTTCGCCGGAAGGAAGCATTTGTGCACCGTAGCTTCCTGGCGCAAAGCCTTCAGGATTCAGGAATTGAATTACGGCGATCTGGTCAAATGTCAGCCCTGATGCGCTCGATCCGAAGAAGATCTGGTCGGTGCCTCCGCCAGTGAGCGAACCACTCCAGTTGCTGATGGTTAGCGTACCATTCCACGTCGCCGCGCTGCTGTCAGCAAAGCTGAACACGCTACTACCAGCGCCGAGATCGATTGTGGAACTGACGCTCAAGGTCAACGCACCGACGTTGTCATCAAAGCCAGCGGTCAGGAGTGTTCCACCTCCAAGGGCAACAGGTGCGGCATCATTCAAGACGTTGTCCGCGCCGAGTTGCAATGTGCCACCGCTGACGCTCACGGCATTGCTTCCGCTCAGAGAACCGCTTACCAGCAGCGTTCCGGCATCTACCGTGGTGGCTCCCGTGTAAGAGTTCGTCGCGCTCAGATTGAGAGTTCCGGCGCCAAGCTTGGTTAGCGCACCTGTACCGGCAACCCCATTGGCTACTGTCAATGTAGCGCCGGAGTCCACGCTGATTGAGCCACCGGCATTTTCGATGAAGACACCACGATTAGAGTCATCGATGGTGAAGGATGCCGTGGCTTGAAGCGTACCCCCGGTGAATCTGAGCTGCTTAGGTGTGGTGTTGTTAGAGGCACTCGGGTTGGCGCCGAGATTGCCCTCTGCGCTGATTTGTAGAATCCCAGCTTCGATCGAGATGGGGCGGACCGCGGTACTTGCGGCATTGGTGAGGACCATTGTACCGGAACCCTTTTTAGTGATGTAGTTCTCCGATGGCCCGCCGGTCATCACGCCCGTAAAGGTCGTAACGCCGTTATTGATGGTCATGTCCTTGGAGGCGTTGCC
>CBINJX010000742.1:0-3501 GCA_966251085.1 uncultured Verrucomicrobiales bacterium | reverse complement strand
CGTGACCAATCCTCCGTCTTGCTGGCGGTAGAGCGCGACCTTTTGACCGTTGATCCGCGCGATCTTTCCTTCACCCGGCTGGACTTCATCGGGTGATTCCACCTCGACGCCAAAGAGGTGATCTTTGATCAGGCAGAGCGGGTAGTCCTTATTCTCCCGGACGTACTCCAGGATGCTCGATTTGGAGAGATTCTTACGGGAATGATGGTAGAGGCCCGACCACGGATTCTGCCGGCCGAGAATGGCATCCCTCGCCATCATTCCCGCCAGCGTGCCAAAGGTCATCCCATTCCCGGAAAAACCGGTCGCGAGGAATTGACCATCGGTTTCGAGACCAATGTATGGGAGGCCGTCATAAGTCTCGATCACCTGCCCCGACCAGCGTCGGTCCGGCTCCGCCTCTGGGATGATCCGGTGCAGCGCTTCTGTAAGACGGGTGAAGTGGCTCTCCGTGTCGTGCTCCTGACCGGTCTTGTGATCCTCTCCGCCCCAGATCGCGTAGTCGTAGCCCTCCATCTTTTCGATCCGCAGATAATAGTACGGATCGTTCGTGTCCCAATATAGAGCCTCAGGCATTCTCCCAGAGGGCAGTTTTGCACCGATCGCATAGGTGTTGTACGCGGCGAGCTTCGTCTGAAGCAGGTCCTTGGAAAGCTTGCTCACGAACCCGGCGAGAAGCGCGTGGGTCGCGATGACGACGCGGTCTGGCGCGAGGCGCCAATGTTCTCGCCGCGCGAGCGCGCCGCGCTGGCAGCGTACACGGAAGCCGTTGGCAAATACCGCGCGCGGGCTCTCATCGAAATGGCTGGCCTCCGATTGCTCGAAAATCATCGCGCCCCGGCGCACCGCCGCCTGAACCAATCCGGCAAGATACTTACGGACGTGGAACTTGGCCTGATTGGCAACCCTCACCCCGGGACGATGCAAACCCGGGACGGAATCCTGATAAAATGTGTCGAAGCCCAGTTCCGTTCCGAGGGCCGCTTCCGAGCGAAGTGACTCCACCTCCTTTTCCGGATTGGTGAAGAGTGCGGCCACCATGTATCCCGGCACTCGCCGGAAATCACACTCGATTCCTTCCGTCTGGGCATTGAGCTGAATCTGTGAAATCCCCGCAAAGCCGGATTCCCACACGGCTCTCGCCGTTTCCTTGTCAAAGTCACGGGCAAGCGTCTGCAGCTTCTCATCCGTGACACCGGTGAGGTGTGCGGTGGTGTGGCCGGTTTCACCTGAAGTCAGCCGCTTGCGCTCGAGGAGAGCGACCCGTTTACCCTCCCGGGCGAGCAGATAAGCGGCAGTGATTCCTGTGATTCCTCCGCCAATGACAACCACGTCCACTTCGAGATGCCGGTCGAGTGCTTCAAACTGCGGCATCTCTGCCGTGTCGATCCAAAATGAGACGGTCTTCACATCACTCGTTCGCCCAGAAGCCCACGCCCGGCCGTCTCCCGCCTATGGGTCTCCGGCACAAGGGCAAGATCGACCACCAGGGGGAAATGATCGGAGGCAGCCCGGGTAAGCGGAGTGCGCGGCACCTCGGCGGACAAGACTTCGATTCCTTCGCTGATGAAAACGTAATCGAGACAGATAAAGGGAAATGTGGTCGCAAACGTGCGCACCGTGCGTTTCGCCGGCGAAGCGAGCTGGGAGTCGCGCAGCTTGGAGGTGAACATCCCATGCACCACTCCTCCATTTGGGGAGTTGAAGTCCCCGCAGACAATCACCGGCGTGCCACATTCCAGCGCAGCGCCGAGCCATTCATCCCCCAACAGTGCGGCAGCTTGCAGGCGGCGTTCGTTTCGGCCCAGTCCGAAGTGGGTATTGATCACCTGGACTTCCTGCCCGCCAATCAAAACCGAGACCCAGAGTGCACCACGGGTTTCATCGATGAATTTCCTGGGAGGGGAAGGCAATGCCCCGGTGCGTACAACTTTCAGTGGGTGCTTGGAGAGGATCGCGTCCCCGTATTCCTCATCGGCGATGCGTAAGGCAGGATGGAAATGCGAGTCCATCGCCACCAGTTCCGCGATGGCCCGGGTCTGGTCGAGACGACCACTTCTCCTGCGTCCGAGATCGAGTTCCTGCAGGGCGACCACGTCCGGGTCATAGCGTTCGATGACATCCGCGATTCTTTCGTGGCAGATCCGTCCGTCCATGCCGCGACAGCTGTGGACGTTATAAGTCATGATTCGCACGCACTTGATTACGCACAGGCTGTGGAGATCGGAGGTAGCAGCGACGGAAGAGAGAGTCCCCCGTAGCGTCAGCCATCTTGGCTGCGGGTGACCGGAGCATCCTTGCTCCGAGTCCTGCGCGTTTTACGGACGGCTCACAAGCTACCCTGAGTCTCTTTCTGAATACCTCAGAACTGCCCTTGTGATAAGCCTCCGACCAGGATGGTCGGGGCACCCGCAGACAGGGATGTCTGCGCTACGGCGCAAGCGCCCGATTCACCCGCGAAATCCAGCTTACCTGCAAGTGTCTTCATTTCCTCCTCAGGCAATTTCCTTCTCCTCCCCTCCTGAAGGCTGATGATGAATCGTAATCGTATTCGTCAGGAGATTGGAATTCGGCAGGAGGTATTCCTGATCCTTTCCGCGCAACCGCGTATAGCGCAGGTCGATTTGCATCACGATACCTTCGACACCGCTGACACTGATCCGACTGCCTCGCTGAAACGGCCGATAAAAGAGGATCATCGCCCCTGCGAGCACATTGGAAAGCGCATCCTTCAACGCAAAGCCAAGAGCGAAACCGGTGAGCCCCAGGCCCGCGACAAGTGCGGAAACATCCACTCCGAGTGTTCCTAGAGCAGTGATGGCTCCGAAGATCCGGATGCCGATACTGGTGATTTGAGTGCCCAGATGAAGTAACTCCGCCCGCTCCGGGCCGAGCCGTGGTGAAAGGCGCTCGAGTAACTTCGCAACGATCGCCGCGGCGACCCAGAAAGCGAGGAAGATGACGACTGCAAATCCTAACCGGACTCCGAAAAGTTTCAGCTGCGCCCAGAGGGCAAAGTCGAATGGCTGCACGTAGGGGATTCGCGAGGCAGCGGATTCCGCGCGTTGGAACGAGGAGTGATCTGGAGTGCCCCCACCGCAAAAAGGAAACGCGCCCCGGCTTCATTGCCGGAACGCGCTCTCACTCTCCTCCGTGATTTGTTCTTATGCGTGTACTACCTGAAACTGGTTAAAACTGATTCGGCGGGCTAGGCTCGGTACCTAGCGGCTCGCTCGAAATACCCGACTGATTCGATGGCGGTTGCCCGGGAGTTTCGCTCGGACTCGAGAACTCTGGTGTTCCCTTTGATTCCACGTTCTCGCCGGATTCACCAATACCCGTGGTAGCTCCCGGAGTGTTGGGTGACTTGTAGATTCCTTCGGAACCTTCACTCGGGCTCTTCATCTGGTTTCCCGAGTTGAACGGCGCTCCTACCACCTGGCCGTCCATCGTGAGGACCTGTCCAGAGCCGATGCTCCGCATTGAACCGTCGCTCCCGAT
>CBINJX010000741.1:0-3511 GCA_966251085.1 uncultured Verrucomicrobiales bacterium | reverse complement strand
CGTCGCCAGAGTCTTCGCCCCACTCACACCGAAAGGTGTGGGTGGGGCTTTTTTTTTTTGTATTTGTTCGGTTTGTTCGATCATCGCTCCGGGAGCACATGCTCAGGATTCGCGTATGCAGAACCGGGAGTTTGTGCTGAGATCTCGTCGTGATGATCAGGCTCCTTGCGTTCGCGTTGTTGATTGCATCCATGGCCTACGCGGAGACTCGCTCCGACTGGCCGCAGTTCCGAGGCTTCCAGGCGAGTGGTTTGTCAAAGAGTAGCCCAGTTCTGCCCACGGTGTGGAATATCGAATCCGGTGAA
This sequence comes from uncultured Verrucomicrobiales bacterium, assembly GCA_966251085.1. Lineage (GTDB taxonomy): Bacteria > Verrucomicrobiota > Verrucomicrobiia > Chthoniobacterales > Chthoniobacteraceae > CBINJX01. Next base: position 3,206 of record CBINJX010000741.1, on the reverse strand, counting down.
GGTGTGCGCTGGCAAACGCCAATCCCCGGTCTATCGCATGCCAGTCCGATCGTCTGGGAAGATCGAATTTATCTTATCACTGCGACGTACGAAGGGGAGGCGGAGCTGAAAGTCGGATTGTACGGTGATATTGGCTCCGCAAAGGATAATGGGCCGGTGCAGTGGCGTGTTTTGGCACTCGATAAGGCAACGGGTAAGATCCTCTGGAACACTCTCGGGCATGAAGCCGTGCCGCGAGTCAAACGTCATCCCAAAGGAACCCACGCGAACTCAACACCGGCGACTGACGGCGAGCGAATTGTCGCCATCTTCGGCTCTGAAGGACTCTTTTGTTTCAACCGTGGGGGAAAACTGTTGTGGAAGAAAGATCTCGGTCCGATGGACTCAGGGTTTTTTATGTCCCCAACTGCACAGTGGGGATTTGCCAGTTCACCAGTGATTCATGACGGCAAAGTGATCGTGCTTTGCGACGTTCAGAAAGAGAGCTTTTTGGCGACTTTCGATCTCAATGACGGCCGTGAACTGTGGCGTACCCCACGCAGTGACGTGCCGACATGGGGTAGCCCGACGGTGGTCAAATCCGGGGAGCGTACATCAATTCTGGTGAATGGGTGGAAGCATACCGGGGCGTACGACTTGGAGACAGGAAAGGAGATTTGGAAACTGCGCGGCGGGGGAGATATTCCCGTTCCGACCCCAATTGTTGGCCATGGCTTCGGCTATTTCACGAGTGCCCACGGGCGATTCCGTCCAATGCGTGCTATTCGCCTGGACGCCATTGGAGATATCACCCCGCCTGATGTTGGTGAGACTAATGAGGCGATTCCCTGGGTGCACCCGAGGCAGGGGAACTACATGCAAACTCCCATCCTGATCGGGGACCTGCTTTTCTCCTGTTCCGATAACGGAATTCTCTCCTGCTTCGATGCCAGAACCGGCAAGATCCACTACTCTGAACGTCTTGGTAAAGGAGGTCAGGGATTTACCGCCTCGCCGGTTTCTGACGGGGAGCACCTTTTCATCGCCAGTGAGCTTGGCGAGGTGTTTGTAGTACCTGTGGCTGACCGCTTTTCGGTCGAAGCGGTGAACCAGATGGGAGAAACGGTAATGGCTACTCCTGCGCTCTCGGATGGTAGCATTTTCTTCCGCACCCGGGAAAAGGTGATCGCCATCGGGAAACCAGAGTGACGGAACAGGGCTGCCGTCCTTCAGTCACTTTGCTGAAGGACGGTGCTGAATTTATCTGCGCTTAACGCGCCGAGATTTCCGCAGCGGACTTGCCAAGTTCCTCAATAACAATGTCCTTAAACCACGCTTCGGCTTTGCCCCCACCGTGTACTTGGACGGCGATTTGGCCTTCCTGTGGAATGGAGTTATCGGGTTCCGTATAATCGATGGTCTGAATACCGTTGATCCACAGCTGGATCCGAGGCCCTTCGCATCGGATGCGATATTCGTTCCAATCCTGCCGTTTCAGGACGGGCTCAAGCTTCTTCATGTCACCCTCTGCCAGAACCTTGTTCCGGCGGGATTCATCGTAGAGAGCACCCCACCATTTCGGATCGCCGATGTCGGCTTGGTATCCCCGCATTTCGTTCGGGGGATTCGGAATACGAACGCTGCGGATCTGAATGCCGGAGTTTACGAAACCTTCCGTTCCGACGAGTTTGAATTTCAGGCGGAGTTCGAAATCCTTGAAGGACTTCCTGGTGGCGAGGAACTCATTGTGCGGAACCTTTTCCGTCAGCGACCCGCCCACGAGCGCACCGTCCTGAATACGCCATGTCTTCTTAGTGTCGCCTTCCCATCCTTCGAAAGACTTGCCGTCGAAGAGTGGGACGGGAGCTGCATGGGTTACCAACGCGAAGCCGGTGGCCAGGAGGGGGATGAGGAGTTTATTCATGGTAATGGGAGGAGGGGACGAATCGTGTCTTTCTCACAATAGCGAGCCGTCGCGATAACTTTAGATCTTTCTGTTTCGCCGGGAAACACCGTACCAGACCTCGTGCTTTCTTCTGCTGTAACTCCGATCCCAAAAAACGCCGATGGGCAATACGACGTGCGCCTCGGTATCCCGCCGGGATGCATCCATTTTCCTGGTAAGCGCCTGACCGTGACCTGCCGCGCACTTGGTATTGAATGCGCAGCCGCGATCGTCGGTGATCCGGTCCGGAAGAAATTCGGGCCGATCATGGATGGCGTCATCATTCGCGCTGAAGACCGGGAGAAGCTCGAGGAGGGAATCCGTAAGCGGGATGCCTCACGCCCTTCGGACGAACAGAAGGCCGTGCGCAAAGCCAAGAAACAGGATGCTGATACCAGTGCGTTAACGGCCGAAATCCGTGAGCAGTTTCCTGCAATGCCTGAGGAGGATGTGATCGCTTGTGGGGTACACGCCAGCGAGATCGGCAGTGGGCGCGTTGGGCGCTCTTCAATGGCGAAGAACATCCCGAAGAAAGCCGTGGTGGCCTATGTGCGACATAAATACACCCCATACGATTCCTTGCTGGAGAAAGGTGTCGCCCGCGATGAGGCGCGAGCGCAGGTTCTCGCTTTGGTGACGGCAAAGGTCAACGAGTGGAGTCCTTATCAGAAGGTGGCAGTCAAAGACGGAGTGCTCACCCGGCGTAATAAGCGAAAGAAGAGCCAGGAAATCCAATGGGGCGTGAAACGCTAGGTTCTCGCGCAACGTACACTTGCTAATCCTCTCGCCGAGGAGTCTCCCGGCATGTTCAATCCATGCCGGCAATTGTGGTCCACCCCATGAAGAACATCTCCTCGCGCGTTTGTGGTATTCTCGTGTTTCTGGCGTTCGCGTCATCGTTGTTAGCACAACCGGCAGCACCGCCCCCACCGCCGCCACCTGATATCAAAGAGATCCCCGCTGCGCTGAAGGTGTGGGCGGATTGGGCGACGTGGAATGACGAGCATCAGAACTGTCCGACTCCGTACAACGACGCGAAAAACCATATCTGCTTCTGGCCGTCGCGCCTCGGACTGAACATCCAGCCGCAGTCCGGACGATTCGCGTAGTTGCGAGACCGGAAGCGCATCGCTGCTGTCCTGCGCAGCGGGTTGCGCTGCGTGCACACCGCTGTCGGCGGCCATCAGCACAACAGCGACGGCAAGTATGGCAGGCCAGGAATTCGGATGCACGGAATCTTGTCAGAAGCTAACTGCCGCAGACGGCAAGCGGGTTGGCGGGG
>CBINJX010000740.1:0-3514 GCA_966251085.1 uncultured Verrucomicrobiales bacterium | reverse complement strand
TTCCGGGGCTCTCAAAAGATCCTTTCTGCCTCTCCATTCACACTTCGCGCCGCTTTCCTCGTCTTTCGGGCGATTCGTTCCATTGATGGTCAAAAAATGGCCACTGTCGGGCTGACCACCGCCTTCGCGCCCACCCTCGTGCAGGTTCGTAAACTGCGGGTTTCTATGGATGGCCAATCCTCCTGAGGCGCGACGACTGAGATCGCTCTTCCCGATAGCAGAAGCAGGCAACATCGCAGAGGCGGTTTTCAGCAATCCGTGGGAGCGTCGGAGATACGGAAAGGAAGAACTGCTATGTTGAATAATCTTACGAAGTACTGGTGGCTGATGCTGCTTCGCGGATTGGCCGCAATTCTTTTCGGCTTTCTGGCTTGGACCTGGCCCGGGCTGACTGTGTTGGCCCTGCTGATGTTTTTTGCCGCTTACGCACTCGTGGAAGGTGTCACGGCAATCGCAATGGGCGTCTCGGGACGTGAGGAAGGAAGAACCTGGTGGCAGATGATTCTCGTCGGTCTTCTGGGGATTGCCGCTGCGATCGTTACGATCTTCTGGCCACAACTGACAGCGGTCGTTCTGGTGACTGCAATCGGGATCTGGGCGATTCTGCGCGGAGTCTTTGAGGTCGGGGCGGCCATCCGCTTGAGACGTGTCATTGAAGGTGAATGGATGCTGATCCTCTCGGGCGTCCTCTCCGTTCTTTTTGGCATCTTGCTTCTCAGCCGTCCTGGTGCAGGCATCCTTGCCATCGTGTGGCTCATCGGGATTTTCGCCGTGGCATGGGGCCTCGTGGAATCGGCGCTGGCATTCCGGTTGCGCCACCTGAAACATCATCCGCCCGGAGAAATGCGCGCCGCGATGGGCAAGTGACGGCCGGTCTGAGAAGGCGCTGGGAGGTTGAGAGCATCCAACGAGCGGGGCGCGTGAAGGTGGGAAGAAAGTAATCAGTGAGACTTTCACCAAGAGGGATGCCCACTTGGCACTTTCACTCGGCACTTGGCACTTTCAGAGAAGCCTCCAACGACCTTCTTCAGGAACACTCATTTCGAAGTGTTGACGGAGCGCAGTTGACCTCTTTCGGGCTCACCGGTACATAACGGCGCGTGTTTCGCCCGTCCGTGCTCTCCTGCTGGCTGCTGCTTGGTGCGGCGGCGTTCTCCCAGAACCAGATTCTCCCCCAGGCGGTCTCTCCGCTCGCCCCGGCACCCGGCACTGTAGTGCCGGCAGATCCGCTGTTATCCCCTAATCCGACACCATCAAATCCGGCGCTACCGTCCGCAACCGTGGACAATGGAGCCGTCATCCGGGGTGGACTCGAGTTTCCAAACGCCGACGTCAAAGACGTGCTCAACTACTATGAGCGTCTCACCGGGAAAAAGTTCATCTTTGATGCGGGCCTCGGCGGGCCGGTATCGATTGTGGTGAAGACAGACCTCACGAAGGAGGAAGCTCTCCGGATCATCGAGGCCAGTCTCCTGCTGAACGGCTTTTCTCTCGTCCCGATGGAGGGCGACCTGATCAAAGTACTGGGATTGGCGAAGAATCCTCGCGGCGACGGTATTCCGATCATCTCCGATGAGTTGAACCTTCCCTCCAGCCCGCAGGTGGTGACGTTTGTTTACAGGCTGCGGTTTTCCGACCCGACGGAGGTCGCCCAAGTCCTCAGCCAGTACATCGTCCCCTCCCAAACTGGGTACAATCAGCTGCTTCCCATTCCCAAATCGCAGTCGATCCTGATCACGGAAACCACGACTGTGATCAGCCGCCTCCTGAAGATCATCCGCGAGATCGATCTGCCGCCGGCTCCGGTGGAAAGCGTCTTCATCACTCTCGAGCGGGCGGATGCAAAAGCCGTGGTCGAGAATCTCAATCGCCTTTTCAACCCACAGGAACAAGGCACCGGTGCTCCCGGTGGTGCGCGCCCCGTGGCCGTAGGAGGAGCGCGCCCTGTACCGCGAGTCTCTCCGGAAGGCACACCGATCCCGGGTGACATCGTCGCCACTCCGGCGGCAAATGGCGGAATCGAAATCAGCTCCAGGGGGCCGACGGAAGATTCCATCATCGTCGGCAGGGCGATACTCACTCCCGACGAGCGCACCAACCGCATTCATATCGTCACGCGGCCGGTGAATATCCCGTTCATCCGGAATCTCATCGAAGAGTTCGACCGCGACGTCCCATTCGGCGAGCCCGTCAAATACCAACTCCAATTCCGGCCGGCAGAGGAGATTTTCCCGGTCATCGTCAAAGCAATCTCGGACCCAGGTGAAAAGGGAGGAGAGGATGCGACCAGTGGTATTGCCACGCCTCAGGGAGGTGCGACCAGTACCCGCCAGCAAGGAATTGGCCGCGGCAACAACGATATCTTTGGTGGAGGCAATACAGGCTTTGGCGGTGCTGGCAGTACCTTCTCCTCGAATGTAAACGACACCCTCGAAACTCAGCCCCGCGAGACCAGACCGGTGGCAGTAATTCTGGGAAGCACGCGCCTGATCGCCGACAACGCGACCAACTCGATTCTCGTGATCGGCAACCAGGAAGTGAAAGGCAAGGTGGCCCAACTCGTCCAGGAACTGGATGTCCGGCCCGCACAGGTGATGCTCCACACGGTTGTTGGCGAAATAACCCTCGGCGAAAACGAGCAGTTCGGCGTCGATTACATCCTGCGCAAGGGTGGATTACTCGGCTCGGTTTCCACGAATACTGGGAACAACGGTGGAGGCGGAGTCGGCACGCCGGGCACGGCGACAGGAACAGGTGTCGTTGGCTTCACCGGGACCCAGCCTATCCTGAATCTGAACAATCTGCTGAACCAGCGCGCGATCACACAGATCGCCGCCGCGGGCAGCACAGGGCTAACCGGATTCTTCACAGCGGGTGACACCCTCAATGTGATCGTATCCGCGCTGGAGGCGACTAACCGTTTCCGGGTCACCTCCCGCCCAAGTGTCTTTGCGCAAAACAATCAGATCGCCAGCATCATTTCCGGTCAGGAAATCGCGATCCCGGGCAACATCCAAAGCTCGCTCGGCGTAGGCGTCGGCAACGACATCATCCAGAACGCGACTGTGCAGTATAAGACGGTCGCCCTGAAGCTGGAGATCCTGCCGCTGATCAACTCGGAAAAAGAGGTCACGTTGGACATCGTGCAGCGTGTGGATGAGCTGACTGGGCAGGAAACGATCGTCGGCAACAGCCGGATTCCCACAGTCGCCACCCGCGCGTTCAAAACGCATGTCTCGGTGCCAAATCAGGCGACCATCGCACTCGGCGGGCTCATCCGCCAGAGCCAGACGAACCGGCGTTCCGGCATCCCTGTACTCAGCCGCATCCCAGTACTCGGCGCACTTTTCCGCACTACCTCCAAGGAGAAAACCCGCACGGAGCTGGTCATCCTGATCCGGCCCGAGGTGACCATGGATCCTTGCGAAGCGATCGATCTTCGTGAGCGCCAGATGGAGTACCTGAACGTCGATCCGGATCTCGAGGGCAACCTTTATCCGCCGAATGTCCGGAA
>CBINJX010000739.1:0-3529 GCA_966251085.1 uncultured Verrucomicrobiales bacterium | reverse complement strand
CCGCGCAATGCTCAACGTGATGGTTTTCACCAGCAATGACCGCGTCGACAGTTTCTCCCTCCCGCTCGCGACAGCCGACGCGCTGGGTGTTGGCCCTGAATATAACGAGGGGCTGATCGATCATATCCGCTCGATCGAGGGGGTGATCGTAGCCGCATTCTTCGAGGAGCTGAATGATGGCAAGGTCCGGATTTCCCTGCGTTCCAAGGATCCTCGCGCGGACGTGAGCAAGATCTGCGGACAATTTGGCGGCGGCGGACACATCCTCGCGGCTGGAGCCCGGATCCCGGGAACTCTTACCGAAGTACAGGAGAAGGTACTCGCGGCAATCGATCGCGAGGTTTCCGCTCTCTAATCTTTCTTACCTACAACACCTGCTTTTCCCTGCATGCATTTTGCCAATCTCGATGGGGTCCTTCTGATCGACAAAGCGCCTGGAATGACGTCGCACGACGTCGTCGCCACGGTTCGTCGCAGGCTCAACATCAAGAAAGTCGGCCATTGCGGAACTCTCGATCCTCTCGCCACGGGGCTTCTGCTCGTGGTTCTCGGTAAAGGAACCAAGATCCAGGATCTGCTGATGGCCGAGGATAAGGAGTACGTCGGGACCATGCACCTCGGCGTCACTACGGATAGCCAGGACGCTGACGGCGAGATCCTCGAGACCAATCTCGTACCGGAATTCACCCGCCCGGAACTCGATGCGGCGTTTTCCAAATTCAAGGGCGACTTCTATCAGACTCCGCCGATGGTTTCGGCGATCAAGAAGGATGGTGTACCGCTCTACAAACTGGCGCGTCAGGGCAAGACCGTGGAGCGCGAGCCCCGGTTCGTCCACGTCTTCGGGTACGAGATCAAGGATGTCCGCATCCCCGAGATCGATTTTCGTGTCGTCTGCAGCAAGGGATTCTATGTGCGGACCTATGCGTTCGATATCGGTCAGGAACTCGGCTGCGGCGCTCACCTGAAGGCACTCCGCCGTACGAAGTCCGGCCGGTTCACGCTGGAGCATGCGGTTACCGTCGAAGAGCTGAGGACACTGGAGCCCGCGGCGATCGCCAGCCGTGTCCTGAGCCTGCCGACGGTTTCCCGTCTGCGTGGCGCTTAAAAGGCAAGAAGGGACTTGTGAATCGCGGAGAACGGCTTCTTGCTGACGACCAAATGGTCGTTCTCCGCTCGATTTCCGAACTCGCTCGAGTGCCGGGACCTGTATTCCTGGCGATTGGCGTTTTCGATGGCGTGCATCTTGGTCATCGCGCAGTGATCGAGCGCGCCTGCCGGGATGCGCAAGCGGCCGGCGGCACTGCCGTCGTGGTTTCCTTTGATCCGCATCCTGTTCGGGTGCTACGCCCAGAACATGCGCCGCGGATACTCACCTCGACGATGCACAAGACGCGGCTCATCAGTGAGTTGGGAGTGCGGCATCTTCTCCTGATTCCCTTTGATAGCACCTTTGCGGCGACTCCACCGGAGCAGTTCATCCGTCAGCTCGCAGGAGCGGCGCGTCCACTCAGTGAGATCTGCGTAGGGCACCAATGGTCCTTTGGGAAAGGCCGCGCTGGAAATCTACAACTGCTCGATAAGCTTGGAAATGAACTTGGCTTCGAGGAGGTCGGGGTCGATGCGGTTTGTATCGATGGCGAGATCGTCAGTAGCACCTTGATTCGAGGCGCTGTGCAGAGCGGCGATCTAGCGAAGGCGGCACGGCTCCTCGGCCGTGACTACAGCATTCTGGGAACTGTCGTGCAGGGTGCACAGATCGGACGTAAACTCGGTTTTCCGACCGCGAACCTCAGTGCACATAACGAGCAGTTCCCGCCGAATGGTGTGTATGCGGTGAATGCCTCGCTGGATGGTGAGCAATTGAAGGGAGTGGTGAATATCGGCGTCCGGCCAACGATTGCGAACGCCAGCGGAGAGCGTCTGCTGGAGTTGCACCTCTTTGATTTTGAACGGGATATTTACGGGCGCGATATCGAGGTTTTCTTCCGGGCTTTTATCAGGGTTGAGCAGAAGTTTGCAGGACTTGATGAACTGAAGGCGCAGATCGCAAAGGATGCAGAGCAGGCGCGGGAAATTCTGAGATAGGGGTCAGTCTTCCACGGACACTTTACACGGCGTCGCCTCGCTTTAGACTAGCGACCGATGTCCACCATCCAACCGGCGGGATTCGAAACGTCCTCGGCCATTACCACCGAGATGCAGGGGCGTGAGGTGGTATTCTCCGCACGTGGTCTCGAGAAAGTGTACAAGAGCGGAGAAACGGAAGTCCGGGCGCTGGATGGGGTCGATCTGGATCTCTACGCGGGAGAACTCCTGGTTCTTCTGGGGCCTTCCGGCAGCGGAAAGTCGACGCTGCTCAACAATCTCGGTGGCCTCGATATGCCCAGCGCGGGATCGCTCATCTACCGTGGCCAGGATCTTGCGGAGGCTACAGAGGAACAGCTTACCCTCTTCCGGCGCGACAGTGTCGGGTTTGTTTTTCAGTTCTACAATCTGATCCCGAGCCTTACTGCCCGTGAGAATGTCGCATTGATCACTGAAATCGCGCAGGATCCGATGAGCCCTGAGGAAGCGCTCGAACTCGTGGATCTCGCGGAGCGCATGGATCACTTCCCTTCCCAGCTCTCTGGTGGTCAGCAACAGCGTGTCGCGATTGCCCGGGCAATCGCGAAGCGTCCGGAGGTATTGCTCTGCGACGAACCGACCGGCGCACTCGATGTAAAAACGGGCATCACCGTGCTGGAAGCGGTGGAGAGGGTAAACCGGGAGCTTGGCACCCTCACAGCCATCATCACGCACAATGCCATTCTGGCCGATATGGCCGATCGGGTTCTCCACATGTCGGATGGAAAGATCACGGATGTCCGTATCAATCCCAAGCGTCGCCCCGTACGGGATTTGGAATGGTGAGGGAGTGCAAGTGAAGGTGCCGAGTGAGAAGTGGGGAATTTCCTGGCAGCTCAGCGCGCCTGCCATGGAGAAAGCATCATCCTTGAACACGCACTCCCAAGTGCCATTTTTCACTTCCACTCGGCACCTGGCACTCTTCACTTCCCATGCATCCGCTTGATCTGAAGCTTTTCCGCGACGTCGGAAAGATGAAGGGGCAGATGGTGGCGGTAGCACTGGTGATGGCCTGCGGACTGGCGATGATGATCATGTCCCGGAGCCTCATTTATTCGCTCGAGACGACGCGGGACGCCTATTACGAGCGGCATCGGTTTGCTGATCTTTTTGCCGACTTGAAACGGGCACCGAATGAGATGCGAAAGCAACTCGCGCAGGTGGAAGGGGTGGCGGCCGTGGAGACGCGTGTCTTCGGAGCGCTCACCCTCGATCTGCCGGGAATGCTCGAGCCCGCTGACGGCGTCATCCTTTCGCTTCCTGAGGACCGTCCGCAGCAACTCAATCAACTCTTTCTTCGATCAGGCCGCCTGCCGGAGAGTGGCAGTTGGGGCCAGGTGATCGTGGGTGAGGCGTTTGCACAGGCGCACGGATTTAAGCCAGGAGACAAGATCTCAGCGAT
>CBINJX010000738.1:0-3530 GCA_966251085.1 uncultured Verrucomicrobiales bacterium | reverse complement strand
CTCCAGCCCCGGCTTTTCGTTCAGCAGGCCGTGGTCCAGCTCCTCGGCGGCGGCCGTCGGGGCGCGGTCGAGCGCGCGGAGGTCGGCGACCCAGCCGGGGTCGGCCCTGAGATCTGCCTTCGCCTGCTCGCAAACGAAGAGCTCGCCAAGGAGTGCGTGCCAGTGATCTTCGGCGATGCCGCAGTCCTGAACATGTGCGCCCGGCAACTGAATCTCCCCGCGCCTGCAAAGATTCTTTCCCGCCAGGAGTGGAGCAGCGGGCCGAAGAACTTCACCGACCCCGCCGTGCTCGACCTCGCAGCCATGGATCTTGCGGAGTTCACTCCCGGCACGATTTCCGCCAGCACAGGGAGGGCGGCGTATGCCTATGTAGATGCTGCAATCGATGCCGCTCTCGCAGGCGAAATTGCCGGGGTGGTGACCGCTCCGTTGAACAAGGAAGCGCTCGCCCTCGGCGGCATCCGCTTTCCGGGGCACACCGAGATTTTCGCGTCACGCACGCAGGCCCCGCGCTCCTGCATGATGCAGTATTCGGAAGAGATCACCTGCACATTTGTCACGGTCCACGTCGGTTATCATGAGGTGCCACAGCTGATCACCACCGAGCGGATCCTCGAGGTCATCGAGCTCACTGCGGACGCACTCCGTCGTATCCGCGATCGCGAGCCGAAGCTCCTTATCTGCGGACTCAACCCGCATGCGGGCGAACATGGGCTTTTCGGGCAGCGAGAAGAGGAACGCTTCATCATCCCTGCCATTGAAGCCGCACGCGACAAGGGGCTCCAGGTGGATGGCCCCGCGCCACCGGACACCGCCTTTCTCCCGGACCGCCGGCGCACCTACGATGCGATCGTCTGCATGTACCACGACCAGGGCCACATCCCGGTGAAAATGATCGCCTTCGAATCCGCCGTGAACACAACGCTCGGCCTGCCTATCATCCGAACCAGCGTCGATCACGGCACCGCCCTCGACATTGCATGGAAAGGAATCGCGAACCCGAGCAGCCTATTCTCCGCCGTCCGCCTCGCCGTGCGCCTGGCAAGAAAGGCAGAGTAATCAGTGAGTCAGTAATCAGTAAGTCAGTAAAGCGCACTGATTACTGATTACTGATTACTGATTACTGAGCACTGAGCACTGAGCACTCCCCCGCCCGCTCACTCCCCCTCCTGCACCCGCGCCAGTAACTCAGAGAGCCGCGCCACCACATCACCGCGCTCGCTCCACAGATTCCGGGTCTCACCCGGATCTGCGGCGAGATCGTAGAGCTGCCCCTCCGGTCCATCCGCCTTCGGTGTGACATTCTCTGGATTACTAAACCCGTGTGATCCCAACGCGGGGATCAACTTCCAATTTCCATCCCGGACCGCGAACGTCCCGTCGATGGAGTGATGCACCACGCTTTTCCGCGCCTGCCCACTCTTTCCCATCAGCACGGGCAGGAAGCTGACGCTATCCTCCGCTCCTTTCTCCGACTTCGTACCCACCACATCTGCCACCGTGGCGAAAAAATCGGTGAGGCAGATCAGCGCCGAGCTGCGGCTTCCGGCCTGCACTTTTCCCGGCCAACGCACGATGAATGGAACGCGATGCCCGCCTTCCCAGATATCCGCTTTCTGACCGCGCCACTCGGCGTTTGCCCGGTGTCCGTATTTCTTGATGTCGCCGGGTAGCCAGTGTGAGCCATTATCGCTGGTCATCACCACGAGTGTGTTTTCTGAAAGCCCTGCTTTATCCAACGCATTCAGTACCGCCCCCACCACATCGTCGGTCTGAGCGACGAAATCTCCATAATGCCCAACCGCTGTGCGCCCCTGTGCGGAAGCCGCCGGCACCCACGGTGTGTGCGGTGAAGTGAGAGGAAGATAGAGGAAAAACGGCTGCTCCGGCTTTTGCTCAGAGATAAAAGAGACGGCCTTTGCGCTGAGCGTGGGTAGCACATCTATGTGGCGAAAACCCGGCGCGATCGCCCCTGCCCGCCACATTCCCTCCCCGCCCTGACGCCGCGATTTGCTGTCGCCGATCTGCTCATTCGGAGCCGCTGTCACCCGATCGTTCTCGATCCAGACATAAGGCGGCATATCGAGAGAAGCGGCGATGCCGAAGAAGGAATCGAACCCAACCGTCACCGGCCCCGGGCTCAGGCTCTCACTGAAATCGGTCTTCTTCATAGAGCCCAGCCCCAGATGCCATTTTCCGATCGCTGCAGTGCGATACCCCTGTCCCTTGAGAAATGATGCCATCGTTGGCCGCCCCTGCTCGATCAGGAGCGGATCGTATCCGTAGAGCACACCCTTCTTCAGCGCACTCCTCCAGCAGTAGCGCCCCGTCAGCAAACCATAGCGAGTCGGCGTGCACACGGAAGATGGCGTGTGAGCATCCGTAAACCGCATCCCCTCCGTTGCGAGGCGGTCCATGTGTGGAGTCGGAATCTTTGACTCGGCATTGTAACAGCGCAGATCTCCGTAGCCGAGATCATCGGCCAGGATGATGACGACGTTGGGGCGGCCTGCTGCCGAGAGCTGTGCGGCAGTCAGGATGAGCGCCAGGAGAGCGAACGTGAGTCGGGGGAGAGACATTACTAAAGACAGAATCATTCCCCGACTTGGCCCTTAAACACAAAGTTCCTCCCCTGCACAAAATCTTGAGGAGCATCCTTCCACACCCCTGCCATATTGCCGAGTGATGCAAGTATAGCACGCTTGCGCGATTCTCAGTCTATAATCTGTAAGCCCCTTGGAGATTGACTCTTGTGATTTGTCACTTCTTCGTCCTTATCTCATTCCAAGATGGAATGGAAATTCCGAGCGCTTACCCCCAACGATACGCGCGTCAATGCAACCCATCTGGAGTTCTTCCGGGATGAGGCACTGACGAATCCCGTCGATGCTCTGGTTCGCGAAGACCTTCAAAACCGGCTCGATGCACACGCGCGAGGCGAACCACCGGTTGAAGTCCGCTACCGCTTCTCTGCTCCAGAGGAAGCGCTCTCTCCACAGGATGCCGCTGCATACCTCCACGGCCTCCGTCCACACCTCGACTCTCAAGGTGCCAAGGAAGAGCTCGACTCCCCGCCAAAGCCCGATGAGCCCATGTCCTATCTTTCTATTGAGGACTTCAATACCACGGGCCTATCCGGTGATCCGAGTGTAACCAGCGATCCTGCCGAGGGCTCTGAGCGAAACGACTTCTACTGGTTCATTCGCAATGTCGGTCGCTCCGGAAAGAAGGGTGGAGATCGCGGCCGCTGGGGCCTTGGAAAGATCGTCTATCCTGCGTCGTCGCGCTTACGTTCCTTCTTCGCCTACACGATCCGGCGTAGCGACCGGCAGCGACTGCTGATCGGTCGCTCTGTGCTCGCCGTACATCGCGTGGGCGGGATTGATTACGAGTCAGAGGGGTATTTCGGGCGATTTGATGACAGCACTTTCCATTTTTTCGCCACCCCGGAAACCAATGCGAGAATTCTCGATGCCTTTTGCAAGGACTTCAGACTGACACGTAACGCAGACGAAGCCGGAACGTCGCTC
>CBINJX010000737.1:0-3536 GCA_966251085.1 uncultured Verrucomicrobiales bacterium | reverse complement strand
CTGGACCTCGCATAACATGTATGAAGTGGAAGAAGTCTGCGACCGCGTCCTCTTCCTCTCGCGCGGCAAAATCCTCCTCGAAGGAAACCCGAGAACCCTGCCGGCCGAACACGGCAAAACATCGCTCGAAGAACTCTTCATCACCGTCGCCCGCGAACCGCTGACGCTCGGACTGTGAAGTGCCAAGTGCCGAGTGAAAGTGCCAAGTGGCGCTCTGCTCGGAGCCCTCACTGATCACTGATTACTGACTTACTGATTACTTTGCCCGATGTCCCCAACCCGCACCGCAGCCGTCGCCCTCCGCCAGTTCTACCTCCTCCGCGGGAGCCCTGCTCGCATCCTGCCGCTCTTCGCCTGGGTGGCCGTGGATATTCTCCTCTGGGGTTTCATCACGCGGTATCTCAACACCGTCACCGCGCCCGGCCTCGACTTCGTTCACGCGCTGCTCGGAGCCGTGCTGCTCTGGGATTTCTTCTCCCGCGTGATGCACGGCGTGGCTACCGCATTCCTCGAGGATGTCTGGTCGCGGAACTTCCTCAACTTCTTCGCCTCCCCGCTCTCCATCTCGGAGTATCTCGGCGGACTCGTCCTCACCGCCATCGCGACGAGCACGATCGGACTGATCGTGATGTTGATCCTCGCGACCACTGTCTTCGGCTTGTCGTACTTCACCTACGGCCTGCTCTTCCTTCCGTTCCTCCTCGTTCTGTTTCTCTTCGGAATCGCGTTAGGAATCTTCGGCAGCGCGATCGTGCTCCGGCTGGGTCCTGCCTCGGAATGGTTTGTCTGGCCGATTCCCGCGATCGTCTCACCGTTTGCCGGAGTTTTCTACCCACTCTCCACGCTCCCGGTCTGGATGCAGTACTTCGCATATCTGCTGCCGCCGTCGTATGTGTTCGAGAACATGCGGACCATCGTCGCGGGCGGCACACCTTCCATTGCTGCGTTGCTGTGGAGCATCTGCCTGGCACTGCTCTACATCCTGCTCGCGTGTTGGTTCTTCACCCGGATCTACAACCACGCGGTGCGTACAGGGCTGATCGCGCGGTATAGTGCGGAGAGTGTGAGCTGAGTGCTACGTAAGCCTGTGTAGAGGCGGCTCTGTCCCGAGTAATGCGAGGGACGTGCCGCCTCCAATCTCCGGTGTGGGCGAAGGCGGCGGGCAGTGGGTGGTGAGACCTTAACCGGTGACGCATACGTGAAAGGCTCCGCACCACCCCACCGGCTTCGCCCGGGCGCAAGAATGGGGCGCCACCTGAGTTGTGTAATTCCGCAGCGAGCTGCCTACACCGCGTTCAAACTGACCTTGTTACTCACCGCCTATATGACTAAATCATTTCCATGAGGAGTCGCTTAAAAGTGTGGGTCGGTGTGATGTGCGCTCTGCTGCTTGTGGGCGGTGGGCTTTTCGGACGCTTCACTTCGCACCACGTTTGCCAATCCTGTGGAGCCATCGCCCATGACACGGAGTGGCAGATTCCACTCACTTCCGTGACGCTTTTCCATGGTGACAAGATCACAAGATCTACCCCCGTGAGCAATACTCTTGGCTCGCTGCATCTCATCCCTCAAGGCCACTCCCATGAGTGGTTGCTGGCTCACGGCACCGGGAATGGAATCATGTGTGCGCTGGGAAGCGGCGGTCCAACATTGATGGCGGTAGATTTCGAATCGATTGCGGAACTGATTCGTGCAACTCACGATTCCGGTGATGTCGCCTTCAGAGATCGGCTCATCCGTTGTGTTTTCGATCGGAAAACCGCGGGAGGTGTAATTTCCCTCGCAATCACGGCTCCCCATCAAGGTTTCAACGATGCCACGACATTTTCAGCATGGCGAAAGGAGCAGTCGGCAAGGATCGAAGAGTTTCTGCCGCTCGAAGCTCTCGACAAGCACTAGCAGGTGGACGCCACGAAGAAGTGCCAAGTGCCGAGTGCCGAGTGAAGAGTTGAGAGTATCGAGTTGAGAGCCGCGCACCGACGGATCTGAGCAGGTGAATGTGGCGAAGCCGGGGCTGTTTACTGACTTCTGAGCACTGAGCACTGAGTACTTTCTTCCCGCCTTCACGCGCCCCGCTCGTTGGGTGCTCCTGCTAGGCAGGCACCGCTCCAGTCGCCTCAGCCTTCGGAACAAGACCAAGCGCGATGAAGCTGCCAATGCCACACGCGGCTACGACCGCCGTCATGGGAACCGCGCTGTGATTGTGCAGAATACCCACGAGCGCTCCGGCGATTCCGCCGACGGCGTATTGAGCAAGCCCCAGCAATGCGGAGGCACTTCCTGCGGAGGAGCGAAATGGGGCGAGTGCGGCGGTCATCAGGTTTGGTCCCGAAAGGCCAATACAGGCCATGCAGAGGAAGAGCAGTATCGCCAATGCCGGAAGTCCGCCCCATCCAGTGGCCCCCACGATCGCGAGTGCAATGGTGATGATCAGATTGGCGATCATCGCCGTGCGGAGTACCCCTTCAATCGTGTGGGTTCGCAGCAGCAAACGATTCAACTGCGCGGCTCCGATCAGCCCCACTGCATTCGCGCCGAAGAACAATCCGAAGTGCTGTGGGGAGACGTGATGAAGCTCGATGTACACCAGCGGTGCCCCGGCGATGTAGGCGAAAAGCACACCGGAGCAGAGTCCGGCAACCAGGGCATAGCCTGCAAACACCCGGTGCCGAAGAAGCGAACCAAAGGTTTTCACGACATCGGCGATGCCTTTGCCTGTTCTGCGTTCAGCAGGGAGCGTCTCGCGAAGAGTGAAGGCGGAGAGAAGGAGACAGAGACCGCCAAAAGCCGCGAGAGCGACAAAGATCAGCCGCCAGTTTCCCAGCGACAAAACCTGGCCCCCGAGCCATGGCGCGGCGATGGGGGCAACGCCCATCACCACCATGAGCTGTGAGAAGAAGTGCGCGGATTCGTGGCCTTCAAAAAGATCGCGGACAATCGCCCGGGCGATCACCACGCCGCCTCCGGCCCCGAGAGCCTGTACCAGACGTGCGACGATCAGCGCTTCCACCGAACGCGCCATCGCACATGCCAGAGCGCCAATCACAAACAGGCCACACCCCACGAGCAAAGGCCCGCGTCGTCCCAAGCGGTCGGCCAGCGGACCATAAAGCACCTGGCTCACACCGCTCCCGATCAGGAAGATCGCCAGGGTAAACTGGATCGTCCCCTCATGGGCCTTCAGTTCGTGAGTGATCTGTGGGAACGCCGGTAGATACATATCGATCGCCAGCGGGCCAAAGGCAGTGAGAGCGCCGAGCAGTATCGCTAACCATCGTGTGTTGAGGCGCTTTTCGTGCATCGTGGAAAAATTCGGAAGGATCTCTTACCGCATGTCCCGGGGCATGCAAATGGCCTCCGGCATCACTCCATGCGGAAATCCGCCTAAGATCGGCTCAAGGAGAGTACTCAATTCCACTCCCGATCCTCATTCCAATGCTGATCCACCTATGTGCGTCTTTCAGACTTCAATTTTCAGAGGAGCCCCCAACCCGCGCGCGGGTGAAGGAGGTGGAGAAAGGAATCCATATGGCGCG
>CBINJX010000736.1:0-3536 GCA_966251085.1 uncultured Verrucomicrobiales bacterium | reverse complement strand
CTCTGCAGGAAGTGATGGAGGCCGTGTCGCAGAGCAACCTGAATGTGGGTGGAAAAATCGTTGAGGAGAACGGGATGGAATTTGTGGTGCGCGGCGTCGGACTCATTGAGAACACGGGGGATCTGGAGCGGATCGTCGTAACTCAACGGGAGGGAACGCCTGTCTACCTGCGTGATATTGCGACCGTGCAGATCGGTGGCGACTTCCGTCGCGGTGCATTGGACATCAATGGAAAGGAGGTGGTCGGGGGGATCGTCGTCATGCGCACTGGCGAGAATGCGAAGGCGGTGATCGAGGCGGTGAAGGAGAAGATTGCACAAATCGAACCGAGTCTTCCTGCGGGTATCAGCATTCGGTCCTTCTATGACCGCAGCGAATTGATCGACCGAACCATCGATACACTCCGTCATGCGCTCGTGGAGGAGATCATTCTCGTGACGCTGGCACATATCGTTTTCCTGTTTCACTTCCGTTCGATCCTCATCGTCACTTTTCCTCTACCGGTTTCGATCCTGATCGCGTTCATCCTGATGCGACAGGTCGGGATCACGTCGAATATCATGTCGCTCGCTGGTATTGCGATTGCCATCGGGGTGCTCGTAGATGCGGCGATCGTCATGACTGAGAATGTCATTCGCCATGCGGAAGAGGCGGAAAAACGTCTCGGGCGCAGGCTCACGAGTCGCGAAACCTGGGAGGTGACGCAGGATGGCGCCAGGCAGGTGGGGAGGCCCATTTTTTTCGCGATGGCGATTATCATTCTCGCCTTCGTGCCGGTGTTCGCCCTTGGCGGGCAGGCCGGAAAACTGTTTCACCCGCTGGCGTGGACCAAGACCTTCGCGATGGTCGGTTCCGTGCTTCTCGCGGTGACCATTGTGCCGGTGCTTTGTGCCGTCCTGATTCGAGGTCCGTTCCATTCCGAGGAGCAGAACGTGGTGATGCGGGCCTTGCTTCGCATTTATGAGCCGGTGCTCGATTGGGCGCTCCAGCATCGACGCACCGTGATAGCTGGCGCTTCGGTGATGCTTGCTGCTGCATTGATCTTTGCTCTCGGATTGCCCCAGACGCTGGTCACGAAACTGGACCGCTGGCCCAGACTTCAGGCTGCAGTGAGCGGCATCGGAAGTGAATTCATGCCGCCGCTCAACGAAGGCTCGCTACTCTTCATGCCCGTCCTGCTGCCCAGCACCAGCCTCACGGAGGTCAAGCGCATCATGGCGTGGCAGGACACCGTGATTGCGCAGACGCCTGAAGTGCTCTCCGTGGGCGGAAAACTTGGCCGTGCGGAAACCGCAACCGACCCCGCTCCTGTGGAAATGATCGAGACAACGATCATGCTGAAGCCGGAGAGCGAGTGGCGTGCCGGTATGACTCGTGACAAGCTGGTTGCCGAACTCACGCAGAAGCTCACGCAGGTGCCCGGTTATGTGCCCGGATTCCTGCAGCCGATTGAAAACCGGATCCTCATGACTTCCACCGGAATCCGTGCACAACTCGGAGTGAAGGTCCTCGGCGATGATCTCGATGCGCTCCAGGCCAAGGCTTTCGAGATCGAGAAAATCGTCCGGGAAGTCCAGGGTGCGACGGGTGTTGCCCCCTCACGAGTGCAAGGAAAACCGTATCTCGAGATCGAGGTGAACCGCGAGGCAATGGCCCGCTACGGAATGCGGGCACAGCAGCTGATGGATGCCGTCGAGACTGGAATCGGCGGCAAAAATCTCACCACGACGATCGAAGGACGAGAACGGTTTCCGATTCAGGTGCGTGTGGAACGTCACGAACGCGACGATATCGAGCGACTCGGTGATCTGCTGGTAGCCACACCAGCCGGATCTCACATTCCCCTCGGCCAGCTTGCCACGATCAAACGCGTCCTCGGCCCAAGCGAAATCGCGAGTGAAAATGGACGTCTGCGAGTTTTCATTCAGGCGAACGTTCAAGGGAGGGACCTTGGTGGCTTCGTCGCGGAGGTGCAGAAGCGCATCATGGAGCGAATCCAGCTGCCTCCCGGCATGACCATTGAATGGAGCGGCGATTACGAGAATCAGATTCGCGCCCAACAGACGTTGGCGATCATTGTGCCCGTGGTCCTGCTCCTGATCTTCCTGCTCCTCTACATCGTTTATGGCGATGCGAAGGAGGCGGCCCATGTCATCCTGGCGGTGCCGTTTGCACTGACAGGAGGTGTCTTCCTCCAATGGGTGCTAGGCTACAATTTCAGCGTGGCTGTCTGGGTCGGCTATATCGCCCTTTTCGGCACTGCCATCCAGACCGGGGTTGTGATGGTCGTCTATCTGGAGGAATCACTCGAAAAGAAACGGATCGATCGTGGTCCGGCTTTCAATCGAGAGGATCTGATCGACGCGATCAAGGAGGGCGCCCGTTTGCGCCTGCGTCCCAAAGTGATGACGGTGGCAACGACAGTCGCCAGCCTGATGCCGATCATGTGGAGCACCCGTCCGGGAGCCGAAGTCATGAAGCCGCTCGCCACTCCGGTCATCGGCGGCATGGTTAGCAGCCTCCTGCATATTCTTATCGTCACCCCTGTGATCTTTGCCTG
Organism: uncultured Verrucomicrobiales bacterium; assembly: GCA_966251085.1. GTDB lineage: Bacteria > Verrucomicrobiota > Verrucomicrobiia > Chthoniobacterales > Chthoniobacteraceae > CBINJX01. Next base: position 976 of record CBINJX010000736.1, on the reverse strand, counting down.
GCTCCGTGAACGCGAGATGCGTTCCAGCGGTCGAATGGATTCCAGAGGGAGCCCGTCCCAGCTTTCGCCGGTACTCCCGGCGGAGAACCAAGAACCAGTAAACATACAAACCGTATCATGAAACTACTTCTCACCGCCATCACCGCCGCATGCTTTGCCGGTGCGACTCTTCACGCCGAGGACGCTGCGAAACCCGCGGCTGCCGCAAAGGCTTACCCGCTGGACACATGCGTCGTTTCCGGTGAAAAGCTTGGCTCGATGGGCAAACCGTACCGGCTCCTCCACGAAGGAAAAGAAGTGCAGTTCTGCTGCAAGAGCTGCCTGCCGAAGTTCAAGAAGGACCCGGCGAAGTACATGAAGAAGCTCGAAGAGGGAGCTGCTAAGAAGAACTAGCAGCGGGAATCGAGTGCCAAAAGCCGTGTCTCTACGGCTCGGAAGCCCGACCGCTACTCGACGAGCATAAGAGAAATCTGAACACCGGTGCCGCATCTCCTGCGGCACCGTTTTCTTTTAGAGCCTATTCGGATAGGCTCTTCTCTTGTATTAAAGTGCCTCGGGCTGCTGGAGCAGCGCGGCAATGCGGCCGAGCAGACGGCCGGCGGCGCCGCCGTCGAGGACGCGATGATCAAAGCTCAGGGTAAATTGAGCCTCGGTCACGGGGACAAACTGCTGCTTCTCCTTGTCCCAGCTCGGTACGATTTTCCCGGCACCCATGCCGAGGACGAGTGTTTGTTCCGGGAGCGGAATCGGAGTTGCCCACTCAAGGCCGAAGGTTCCGAAATTGGTAATAGTGGCAATGGAACCACCGGTCGCAGTGGGTGGGACGCACAACGGCAACTGGACCCAGGTCAGGGCCTCGATCACCGGTCCGAGGCCGCGGCGGAGCGCCTCGGTGAACACGGCGACCAGGGGCAGCAGCAGGAACAGCCCGAGCAGCGCCACTGCCGTGACGATCAACGCGCGGCGGACCCAGGGC
>CBINJX010000735.1:0-3538 GCA_966251085.1 uncultured Verrucomicrobiales bacterium | reverse complement strand
AGCACTGCATGCGACTACTCTCCTCCATACTCGCTCTGGTGGTCGCTGCCGGCACCGCATTCGCGGCAGACAATGCAGGCAGCTTCCATGGAACCGCAGGCCTCCAGCTCTACAGCTTGCGTGAATCATTCAAAAACGACGTGCCCGGCACGCTCGACAAGGTGAAGGCTCTCGGTATCAAGGAAGTCGAGACCGCTGGCACCTACGGACTCTCCGCGGAAGAATTCCGGAAACAACTCGAATCGCGCGGCCTCACCCCTGTCAGTGCGCACTTCCAGTACGAACAGTTGACCAAGGATCTCGCCGGTGCGATTCGCGATGCAAAGGCGCTCGGCGTGAAGTACGTGGCGAATCCGTGGATTCCCCACGATATCGGTAATTTCAACGAAGAAGACGTCCGCCGCGCGGCCGGCGACTTCAACAAGTGGGGCGAGGCCTTCAAGAAGGAAGGCATCATCTTTGCCTATCATCCGCATGGCTATGAGTTTCGCCCCCATGGTGACGGCACCCTGTTCGATCTGCTCGTGAAGGAGACCAATCCTGAATTCGTCACCTTCGAGATGGATGTCTTCTGGGTCGTTCATCCCGGTCAGGATCCGGTCAAATTTCTCGAAAAGTACCCGAACCGCTGGCACCTCATTCACCTCAAGGACATCCGCAAGGGTGCCCGCACCGGCGTGTACACGGGCCGCGCGGATAAGAAAGATGACGTCGCCCTCGGAACGGGCCAGGTCAATTGGCCTGCAGTTCTCACCGCTGCCCACAAGGCCGGTGTGCAGCATTACTTCCTCGAAGACGAATCCCCGGATGTCGAGTCCCAGCTGAAGCAGAGCATCGAGTATCTGCAGACGCTGAAAGCGAAATAGTCAAATCAACCAGTCAAAAGCGCCGCGTGTATTCTGCGCGCGGCGCTTTTTGTTTATATCCAATCCTGCCTCTTCAGCTGTACTAAAATGCTGGAGTAGCAGCGAGACTCCCGCTGTCACATGCCGTCCGCGCTTGCATTCATCGTGCTCATGCGGAATGAACCCGTGGTCCTTTTTCCCCAATGAAATTGCGTTTCCCTCTTTGCGTAGCTGCTTTTGCACTTCTCGGCTGTATTTCCGCCTTCTCCAAGACGGCCGACGGAAAGCAAAAGCTGGTGCTGATCGCCGGAAAACCCTCGCATCCGCCGCGGATGCATGAGTTCAACGCGGGCGTGCAGTTGCTCGCGAAGAACCTCGCCGCTGTTCAGAACCTGCACGTGGAAACTGTACTGAACGGCTGGCCAGCCGATGAGTCGGTTTTCAACGATATGGATGCCGTGGTTTTCTATATGGACGGCGGGCCGAATCACGAAGTCGTGCAGGATGGCGGCAAGCGACTCGCTAAGGTCGACGAATGGACGAAGAAAGGTATTGGCACGGGCTTCATGCACTATGGCGTCGAAGTGGTGGCGGATCAGGCTGGCGATCAGTTCAAGCGGTGGATCGGCGGCCACTACGAAAACATGTACTCGTGCAATCCGATCTGGGAGCCGAGCTTCGAAAAATTCCCGGAGCATCCGATCACCCGCGGTGTGAAGCCTTTCCAGATCAAGGACGAGTGGTACTTCAACATGCGCTTTGCCGATGCGTTTTCCGCTGAAGGCGCCAAGGAGAGCAACGGCGTGAAGTTCACTCCCATCCTTGTGGCCAAGCCGAGCGATCAGGTCCGGAATGGACCATATGTGCACCCAAAAGGTCCCTATCCGCACATCCAGGAGGCTAGCGGCCGACAGGAGGCGATGATGTGGGCCGTGGAGCGTCCAGACGGCGGACGTGGATTCGGCTTCACCGGTGGACATTTCCACGACAACTGGGGAAACGACGATTTCCGCAAGACTGTGCTCAATGCACTCGCCTGGGTGGCAAAGGCTGAGGTGCCTGAAAACGGTATCGAATCGAATGTGTCGCAGGCAGACCTCGACGTGAATCTCGATCCGAAGGGGAAGAAGAAGTAGTTCCCAGCTTTCAAGATCTATTGCGACGGGCGTGCAGCATCCAACTGTGCGCCCGTTTTCTTTTCCGCGACATCTCTGGCAGTCAGCGGTCGCCACTCCCCCGCTTATTGAGGCAGCAGGACCTACAGCGCTGCCAGACGATCGGCAATTTCCCGCAGGCTCTTCGTCACAGGCACACGTTGTCCGTTCGTCAGAACCGCAGCATGTTCTCCTTGAGGCGACGTGTATAATTCCTTCACGCGGCGGAGATTTACGATAACCGATCGGCTGACCCGCAGAAATGCCTCGGCAGAAAGCTGCTCCTCAAGGCGGCTCATTGTTTCGCGAACCATGTGATTGAGATTCCCGACGTGAAGGATGGCGTAGTTCCCGGCTGCTTCGATCCAGTCGATTTCCTCATGAGCGACAAATGACACCCGACCGCCACTGCGGACAGTGAAGCGGCGGGGATGATTTGTTCCAACCACGGGCTCTGGTGATAGGACCAATGGAGAGCCGGCACTCCGTGAGGCCAACCGTTCACGCGCTCGTCTCAACGCCTTGGCTAAACGCTCCGGAGAGGTAGGTTTCAGGAGGTAATCCAACGCACAGGCGTCGAATGCTCGCACAGCGTGTTCATCATAGGCAGTGATGAATATGACCACCGGATGCTGTTCCGGACGGAGTGCATCGAGCACATCAAACCCATCCATCCCTGACATGTGAATATCGAGCAGGAGAACATCAGGCGAATGCTCCTCCACCGCCCGCACTGCCGAGGGACCGTCGGGACATTCGGCAACAATCTCCACGTCGTCCTCCTTCTCCAGCATACGCCGTAAGCGGCTGCGGGCGATGCGCTCATCATCGACAATCACAGTGCGTAATTTCATACGACGCTTTCCTTTGTATGGAATGGAAGGGTGATATCCACTGTTAGCCCGGTACCGTTGCGAAGTTCGAGCCGGGATAGATCCCCGTAGAGTTCCCGAAGACGTGCGCGGGTATTCCCGAGGCCGATTCCTTCGCGAGGTATGGTCCCTTCTGGCAAACCAATGCCATTGTCGGCGACGGACAACCGCAGTACGCCACCATCCTTCCGTGTGCGGATTGTGACCATGCCTCCCTCGGGCTTTGGTTGAAGCCCATGCTCTACCGCATTCTCCACGATCGGCTGTAACAAGAAGGTAGGCACGAGAGCCGCACGGGTATCGGGTGCGACATCGATTTCGAAACGTAGCCTCTCCTCGAAGCGCGCATGGATGATGGCGAGATAACGCTCTACAAACTCCAACTCGCGACTCAGCGGCAGCTCTGTCTCGGAATGACTATTCAGGGTGAGACGAAGCAGATCGCTGAGAGCAGTCAGCATGGCGTCCGCCTTATCCGGTTCCTCATGCACAAGCCCGGCAATCGTATTGAGAGTATTGAAAAGAAAGTGCGGCTGGAGCTGCATGCGAAGCGCATCCAATCGTGCGCGAGCAAGGCTGGCGGCACGTTCCTGATCACGCCGGTAATAATGCACAGCATGCGCTGCGCAGAGGACCATGAGGTAAATCGGAAGTTCGAATGTGGCGA
>CBINJX010000734.1:0-3549 GCA_966251085.1 uncultured Verrucomicrobiales bacterium | reverse complement strand
CAGGTGCTCCCTTGTGCCTGGGCCGCCTTTATACTTCTTAACTTAATGGAGTTGGGGCTGCGCCCTAGGCCGGTATAGTACGCACCTTCGGTGCTAGGCAGTGAACGAAATTCTGGCTACCTACTAGTCGACTCTGGAGCCGTTTGTATCACTCTCTTATGGAGCGGCCCAGCGTTTCCGCGAGCCGCAGGCATAGGCACGTCAACGTGAATGTCGGGTTGGAGCTGCCGCCGCTGGGATATGTCGCGCAGCTCGCGATGTAGAGGTTTTCCACGCCGTGCACCTTCAGGTTCGGATCCACCACGCTGCTGTGCTCATCGGTTCCCATGCGTGCGCCGCCCATCATGTGGAAGGTGTCACGGATGTGGGGCAGATACGCTTCGGGATCTCCCAATTCACGCCAGGTGATCTCTCCCCAGGCTGGTTGCCATAGCTTGCAGAGCAGCTTGCGAAACTCATGAATCGTCCGCAGTTCCTCTGGCGAAATTCGCCAATCGATGATTACACGAGGCATTCCGAAGCTGTCGTGCTCTGGGGCTAGTCGAATACTATTGACCGGCAGTTGCTCGGCAGAAATATGAAGTTCTACCCGTGCTCCCCTCGGTACCAAACGGCGTTTTCTCAGTTTGGCACCCATGGCCAACCGGAGCAGATCGAAACTGAACGGTAGATGTGACGCGAATGCTAGAAGTCTCCGGAGAGACAACTGCCCCTGTTGACGCATTTGCAGAAGCCGGCGAAATCGTTCGAAGTCTGTTCCTTCGGTGACAAATTTAAAACCCGCCATGACATCCACCCATTGGCGTGCGGCTATGGTTCGTGGGTGCGCTTCGATACGGGCCGTCTGGAGCACCCCACCGACCCACCATGGCGCAAAGTGATGCTCCCAGCGCCGGACCGAACCTGTCTCAATTTCCCCGACGATGACTCCCAAATGATCGTGAAAGTATCTTCCGACCTGCCCGTACGTGTTGCCAATGCCCTTCTGTGCACCTTGTTGCGAACACAGCAGCAGCCGAGTCACCTCGATCGTTCCTGTGGCGAGAACGAATATCCGCGCCCGGAAGCGCATCTCACGCCCGTCGCGTGTTCGGCATCGAAGGAACTTCACACGTCCGCCTGCGGCATCCATTTCAATCGCCACGGCATTTGCGTGCAGATGAATTCGGGTATTCGGGTCTGTCTCCAGAGTCTTCCCAACAGTTTGCGCCAGATTACGACGAGAAAACGGTAGCCACTTGGAATATCTCACGCGCAGATCCTCGCTGTGAATGATGGGAGCGCGATGACCGATCTGCTGAGGGAAGGCTGCGCCGAAGGTGAAAACGTTTACGCCAAGCAGCTTCAGTACATCGTCAGCGTGCCTGTAAATCTCTTCCGGGCCGATTGACCATCCCGATTCCGGGTGCTCTGGTCGTGTGCGGAATACCTCCTGGCTGTAGGGAAGCAACTGTCCGCCCCAGCGCGCCGATGTGCCTCCAAAAACCCGGCAGCGTCCTTCTGTTGCACCCGTGTGCCGCCGGGATGGGCAGTCCACGGCAAACGATGGCTCGTTTCCATTCGCCAGTTGATGTCCGCCCGCCTCCAGTACATCGACTTGCAATCCTTTTCGCCTGAGACTGTGGGCTAGAATCAGACCGGCAACTCCCGAACCCACGATGCACACATCCGCCTGCTGTGAAACGGGTGTGGCTTCGGTCTCAAGATCAATGATCATTCCCGTAAAGCTCCCAGGAAGAGACGGATTATCTGATTATGGGGCATAAGAATATAGAGCATAGAAAACTGTCATTATTCGTGGTTTGCATTTTGATGGAATAAGGTCTTCACAGTAGAGGTGGCTCTGTTCCAAAAGGGATGCATCGCCTCTGAATTACAGGCCGCAGAGGCGGAAGTTAGCGGATGGACGCCACTGCCCTGGCCGATGGCTCGAGATCTCCGTCGGTGAACCTCTGTGCTCCCGTTTATTGCGGTCAGCCCTGTGCCGACATGTATTCATCGGATTGCATCGGAACGACCTTTCCGCGCTCGTTCTTCATCCGCTCGTTCCTGGAAAGAGCCGAGTCGATTGCATTCGCTCGACGCCTCCGCTATGCGTCGTGAAGGCTGCTACACGCACCATGTCTTCCCCCCTGCTTCAAGCGATGAAAAGCCTGCGCTCGCTGCCGATTCTGCGGCCCCTCTGGATTGCCGCGATCTTATCCTTTATTGCCGTTCTGGTTTATCCGGTCAGTACCGGCCTGACGCGGGCCGCTGCGCTCTTCCTTTTTCTCGCCATCTGGTTTGGTCTTATCGTGCTCTGCTGGAACCGCCGGGCTGTCCGCTTCCCGCTCCTTGGCATCACGGCTCTGTGTGCGCTCTTCCTCATTGCCCCGGCGCGCGGGCTTCCTCCTGCCGAATCCCTCCGAAACGACTATACCGCCGGACTACGGCGTTATGATGGCGTAACATACTTCTGGGGTGGAGAAAGTCCCCGGGGGATTGATTGCTCCGGCCTGATTCGCCGTGGGATGATCGATTCGCTCTTCGATCGAGGAATTCGAACGCTCGACCCGGGACTCGTTCGTCGGGCCCTCTCGCTCTGGTGGTACGATTGTTCCGCGCGGGCGCTGGGTGAGGCGCATGCCGGATTGACGGCTCATCTGCTCGATTCGCGCAGCATCAACCAGCTCGATCATTCCGGACTACTCCCAGGTGATCTCGCTGTCACGAGCAGTGGTGTCCACATCATGGCGTATCTCGGAGACAATCTCTGGATCGAGGCCGACCCCGGAGCGGGGCGCGTGATTACCGTTCCGGTGCCGGGGAACAACAATGGGTGGTTTGACGTGCCTGTGAAGATCATGCGGTGGAGCGTTCTCTCTGAGTGAAGTTACGCGCCGCTGCGACGGGTCAGAGTGGGGTGGACGTCCTCGTCCGCCTGGAGAGATCGTAGAGATCAGAATGCGTTCTCCCTGCCTGCTGCGGATCGGTAGCGCGCCAGCGCCTGGAGCTTGCGCAGAGGAAAAAGCACCGCAGCCATCCTGACGGAATGCACCGAGGCGAGGGTGTTTGGAAAGCGAAGGAGTTACGGAACGCCACTCAGTCGGACTGCAAGTCCGACCCACTTTGACGCGTCGCTCCCTAGTCTTCGCGTAACTTCAGTTTCTGAGTGAAAGCTCCTTTGCACGAGCGGCTAAAGTGGCAGCGGTGTCCCGCCGCTCTAGCGCCATAGGAGAGCCGGGACGGCTCTGTCACCTTGGAGCCTCGCGCTAACCCGCAACGAGGCGGCCCAAGTCGCGTCAGGGCGAGAATTCATGGTTTGCGCCTGGAACTATTAATTGAGCGCCGCAGGAGGCGGAGCGAGCGCCAGCGGGGGCGGAGCGACACGTTTGGAGGTCGATGAAAGCATCAGCGGGGCCGAAGCGAGCGGAAGAATGGACAAAGCAAGCGTCACCAGGTGCGGTGAAAGCGACCGGGCGGGCGAAGCAAGTGACGCAGGATGCGGAGCAAGGAGGAGGAGGAGCGGAGCGACAGGTATGCGGGTCGGTAAAAGATACTTTTTGTCAC
>CBINJX010000733.1:0-3552 GCA_966251085.1 uncultured Verrucomicrobiales bacterium | reverse complement strand
AAGACGAAGACAAGAAAGCCGCATAACTCTCACCATGTAGTTTCAGAGGAGGAGTACTGAGCTTCACCAAACTCTCGCGAAGAACCGAGACATCTACCGGTTTGGTAAGATGGCAGTCGAAGCCCGCCTGCATGCTCCGATTGATATCTTCCTCCATCCCGAAGCCGCTGAGAGCAATCCCGCGCAAGGTATCCTGCTGCTGCTTCGCTTTGTTCATCAGCTCATGCCCGCTCCCATCCGGCAGCCCGATGTCGCTGATGAGCACATCGAAACGCACGGTCGATAAGAAGGCGAGCGCACTATCCACCCTTCCCGCCACCTCGACTTGATGCCCCTCCCTGGCCAGTAGTCGGGCCAGGATACTCCGCGTATCCTCATGATCATCCACGAGGAGAATACGCAAACCCAGCGGCTTCAACTCACGCGCAGTCGCTACGGTTTCTCTGACCTTGCTGTTTTTCGGGATCGTCGAAAGAAGAACCCGGAAGGTCGCCCCGCAGTTTTTCCCCTCGCTATGCACGGAGATGGCCCCGTGATGCAGCTCTACAAGGCTGCGGGTGATCGTCAGCCCCAGGCCCAAACCGCCGAACTGACGGGTTACGGTACGTTCGCCCTGTTCAAAAGCATTGAAGATACGGCTCGCGTGCTCGGGTTCAATGCCAATACCGGTATCGATCACATCAACGCAGAACCTGCCGTCCTCCGAGCTGGCGGAACGGACCGTGATGAACCCACCCTCTGGAGTAAACTTTACAGCATTGGTGATCAGATTCCAAAACACCTGCCGGATACGGGTGGGATCGGCCCAGATCCAATGCTCCTGAGCTTCCAGTTCGCAGGAAACTTTCAGATCCCTCTGCGTGATTTCTCGCTGACAGATTGCCAGGACATCGTGCACTGCGGCGTGTACGTCAACGGCCTCGAAACGGAGCTCAATCTTGCCTCGGCTGATCCGCGTAAGATCCAGAAGATCATCGATGAGTTGCGCTTCCAGAAGCGTATTCCGGTGAATCGTCGCCAACGCTTCCAGCAACTCCTTTTGGGAAAGCGTCGCAATATTCTCCGTAAGAAAGCCGACAGTCGCCAAAACCGGCGTCAGCGGGGTACGGAGCTCGTGACTCAGTACCGCGAGGAAATCGTCCTTTGCCTTGCTGGCCTTTTCAGCCGCGAGCCTTGCCGCGGCCATCTCACGGCTGCGGATCTGGTCGGTGATATCACGGGTGACCTTGGAAAATCCGAGAAGATGGCCTGTTGAATCTCGAACCGCGGTGATCAACACATCGGCATGAAAGGTGGAGCCATCCTTCCTCATACGGATGCCCTGATCGCGCACAGACCCATTTTGAAGCGCTTGTTTGAGAAGCCGTGCTGGCTTGCCGTTAGCCCGATCTTCTGGCGGGTAAAATCGCTCAAAGTGCTCACCGATGATCTCCTCTACGGAGTACCCCTTTAACTTCTCGGCTCCGGAGTTCCAGGTGGAGATGTGCCCTGTGGGGTCGAGCATGAAAATGGCGTATTCCCGGACCACTTCGACCAAGCGACGGAACTGCTCTTCGCTCTGCCGTAGTCTCTCCTCAGCCTGCTTCCGCTCCGTCAAATCTCGGGAGACCTTGCCAAACCCGCGGAGTTCGCCTGTTGCAGGATCGCGTAAAGCGGTGATCACCACATTTGCCCAATATCGCGTACCATCCTTGCGCAATCGCCAGCCTTCATCTTCGAACCGTCCATCGGCGACCGCGCGTTCAAGTTCATACTGCGGTTTCTGCCACGCCAGGTCCTCTGCCGGATAAAATCGTGAAAAATGGCTACCGATGATCTCGTGAGCCTCATATCCATTCAGGCGCCTGGCTCCATCGTTCCAACTGATAATGTAACCGTCCGTATCGAGCATGAAGATCGCATAATCCCGCACACTATCGACCAGAAGGTGGAAACGTTCTTCACTCTTCTGCCACTTAACGTGTTCGGGTTGATGCTCTTCAGTCATAGGGGACGTACGGAATCGGATGGATCACCCCCATTTGATTGCACCTCGTTTGAAAGGGGCGGAAAAAGAAATGGGATGGAGAAAACGGCTATCGAGGCAGAGACTGTGAAGCATGCGGTTAGCAGACGCAAATGGCGGATTTCGTCCCAGAGCAACACCGGCCTGAGTTATTCAGGTTTCATTGCTTTCAGTGCTCCCGTCAATCGCTCGTAATGCGCCATCCGGTTATACAGTTGAGCGGAGATCCGCAGGAGCCGTTTCGGAGGTGCAGGCCAGGGGATGATTGGCGCCTCGATTTTGTACTCCTCCAGAAGAATGTCCTGCAGCGGATCCAGATACAGCGGCGATCGATGCGGTGTGGCATTTGGTGCATCGGGTAGCGGCATTGCCGCCAGGGAGCCAAGCAACTCCTCCGGACATGGCGGTTCTATTCCCAACGCGCGGCAGATCATCTCCCTGCCCGTCACTACCAGCGCATGATTGCGCCGCATGATCTCCGGCCAGCCACCCGGCACGAGCGAGCCGACATAACGCAGCGCCTCCGGCACGCTGAGGTATGCGGATGGATCTCCTGTTCCGGTCCAGCCAAACTCGATCAGGAACCGGGAGCGATCGGTACGCGGAGAATTTGCCCCGTGGCTGATCGATAGCGGCCGGATCTCCTGCTGTCGCTCGCGCTTTACGTAAAGAAACGCGGCCCCCTTTGGCGCGCAGAGCCATTTGTGACAGTTCCCCGTGTAGTAAGTGACGCCCAGTCTGCCGAGGTCGATCGGAATCATACCCGGTGCGTGCGCTCCATCGATCAGCGTCTCCACCCCGCGTTCATTCAACTCGCGGGCGAGGCGCTCAATGGGAAACACCAATCCTGTCTGGCTCGTGACGTGATCGAGCAGCACGAGCCGGGTCCGGGCCGTTACCCGGCTCAACACCGCTTCGACAATTTCATCAGCGCTCCGTAGAGGGAACGGCACATGCGCCACCACCACCTTGGCCCCGGACTGCTCCGCAACGAAGTTCAGAGCATTGCGCGAGGCATTGTACTCATGGTCGGTCACCAGCAACTCATCCCCGGGCGCAAACCGCAGGGATCGGAGAACAGAATTCACAGCGGCGGTGGCATTGGGGACGAAGACGATGTCCTCCGCTGAAGCACCAAGAAACTGAGCAAGATCCGCTCGGGCCACATCCATCAGCCCCTCCACATCTCGCACGAAAAACTGCATCGGCTGCCGCTCGATCCGATTCCTGATCTCCCGCTGAAAATCGAGCACTGCACGGGGACAAGCGCCAAAGGCACCGTGATTCAGGTAGGTAATCTCCGGATCGAGCAACCAGAGCGCGGGATCGGCGGAGGGGTGATCGGGAGAAGTATGGGCCGCTGAGGTGAGATGCATCGGGCAAGAGCCTATCCGAAATGGAGACCCTCTTAATCATAATCTTATCCTCACCCCTGCTCTCCTGCCTTACGACGGCTGCTCCAAGGTGAGTATGGGTAAGATTAAGCCCGAACGCCGCTTTTGCATTTCGTTTCTCAGCTCCGCAGGAGCGGGTTAACTCAGCCCAGC
>CBINJX010000732.1:0-3566 GCA_966251085.1 uncultured Verrucomicrobiales bacterium | reverse complement strand
AGCTGATCGAACTTCTCGCGCCCCTTGAAAACGGTATCGAACGGCAAAGCCGCCGCGGCGGAAGCCGCCGCGCACACGAGGGCAGCGAGAGCCAACAGGAGGAACCGGCGCACCCGCGAACCGGAACGGCTCGCCGCGGTCACCACATCTTTCGAGACAGAGGCACTGTGAGGAAACATGGACTCGGTGAGACAGCCCGGCCGGAAGGGCGTTCAAATCCGATTGGCCAGCCCTCCGTGTGGAGGCGGCTCTCTGCCGAGTTCCACGAGGCAGGTGCCGCCTCTGATCTCCGGTGCGGGCTCAGGAGGAGGATGGTGGCTCAGGGGGTCACACCAAAGCTCCGCGCCACCCCGCCGCCTAGCGCCCAGCCACAAAAAATGAGGCGGCACCTGCGTCGTTGAACTCCGCAGAGAGCCGCCTCTACACAGCAGGCGCCCATCTTCGAGAGCGCCTCACTTAAATTTTCCCACTTCCTACTTCACACTTTTTAGACCCACGCCCCGTCGGGGATCACCGCGTTCTTCGGGATGATCACCACGCCGTCGCGGATGTAAAAATTCGGGCCGTCGAATTCGTCCGGTTTGCCGTCCGGGGTGATCACTACGCCGTCACCGATGCAGGCGTTCTTGTCGATGATCGCCCGGTCGATGGTACAGTTTTTGCCGATACCGACCCGTGGACCGCCCCCGCGCTGGGACAGGGTAGCCTCGAAATAGTCCGCCCCCATCAGGATGGAATTACGGATGGTGGTGCCGCTGCCGACATACGAACGGACGCCGATCACCGAGCGCTCGATGTGCGCATCGGAAATGATGCAGCCATCCGAGATGATCGCGTGTTTCACCGTGGCACCGTTGATCTTGCTCGCCGGCAGGAAGCGGGCATGCGTGTAGATCGGGGCCACGGTGTCGAAGAAGGAAAACGCCGGAACCGTGTCGGTGAGGTTCAGGTTGGCCTCGAAGAAGGAGCGGATCGTTCCGATATCCTCCCAATAGCCCTGGAAGATATACGCCACGACCTTCTTCTTGTGGATCAGGTCCGGGATCACGTGCTTGCCAAAGTCCACGTGGGTATTGTCCAGCGCATCGATCAGCGCCTGGCGGGTGAAGACGTAGATTCCCATGGAGGCCTGATACAGCTCGGCGTTCTTATCGAGCTTCAGCTCCTCCAGGAGATTCGGCGGGATCGTCAGTTCATCGAGCAATTCCGCCTTTTTCGGCTTTTCCTCGAAGCGGATGATATTGCGCTGTTCATCCGTGTGCATGATGCCGAAAGCCGTCGCATCCTGGCGGGAAACCGGGATCGTCGCCAGCGTCACGTCGGCCTTGGTCTCGATGTGCTGACGCAGCACGTCGCGGAAATCCATCCGGTAGAGCTGATCCCCGGAAAGGATCACAAAATACTCATACGGGAACTGGAGAAAATCGCGAAGGTTCTGCCGCACGGCATCCGCGGTTCCCTGGTACCAGCTCGCATCCGTCGGCGTTTGCTGTGCGGCAAGGATCTCGACGAACGAGCGCGAAAACTGGTCGAATTTGTATGAACTCGCAATGTGCCGATGGAGCGACGCCGAGTTGAACTGCGTCAGCACATACATCCGGCGCAGGCCGGAGTTGATGCAGTTCGAGATCGGGATATCGACCAGCCGATACTTGCCCGCCAGGGGGACTGCGGGTTTCGAGCGTTCTTTGGTCAGCGGAAACAGCCGGGTCCCGGCGCCGCCGCCCATAATGATCGCGAGGGTGTTTTCAGTGAGCGATGTGGAGTTGGGGAAGCTCATGGCAGCTATAAAGCAGAGCCTGAATCGCCGCTACCGCAGAAAGCGAGCGCGGATTATTCAGAGAGGTGACATTTTGCGGGCGCGCTGATGAATCGCGATCTGCATTCCGCTCGGCTCCAAATGCGCCTAGTTCATCGGCACCCTCGATGTGTAACGCCCCCAGATCGCAATCCACGCATTTGAACCTTTCCCCACTCCCTCTGTCGAATGGCAGAACATTTGCTAGAGCGTCGTCATGGATGGCTGTCCAGAGAGGCATCACTGTTCTTCGCGCCTAAGTGAGTGAAACTTGAGCGATCGTCATGATGCCCTCCCTGCGGAGCTCCTCCGTCTGGCCGGCACGGCTGAAAAGCTCATCCAAAATCAGAAAAACGACCACCTCCACGTCACGGGCCCCGCGTTCAGCAGCACCAAATACCGCTGGCTAATACCTTACACCCGTGCAACGTTCCCAACTCCGTTAAGCAAAGTCTGTTGATGAAACCGATCCCGTCCCTCTGTCTCGCAGTCGCGCTCGCCCTGGCTGGTTCTTCCACTGTGTTGGCTGCCGATGCCAAGAAAAATGCCAAGGCTGCCGCGCCCGCTGCACCCGCCAAGGAAGCAGCCGAGCCAGCGGCCGCTAAAACCAGTGCCCTGCCCGATACCGTCGCAGTAGTCGAAGGCACCCCGATCAAGAAGGAAGAACTCCAGAAGGCATTCGACGCCGTCCTCGCCCAGCAGGGCATCCCTGCCGGCCAGCTCCCCGAAGAGCAGAAGGCCATGGGATACCGCATGATCCTCGACGATCTCATCCTCGAGAAGCTCGTCACCAAGCGCGCCGCCGACGTGAAAGTCGCCGACGAGGAAGTCACCGCGATGTACGACCGCATCAAGTCGAACTTCGGCTCCGAGGAAGAGCTGAAGGCCCAGATCGAAAAGAACGGCCAGACCGTCGAGCAGGTGAAGGCGGAAATCCGCAAGTCGCTCCAGCAGCAGAAGTGGCTCGACGAGCAGACCAAGGGTAAGACCGAAGTCACAGAAGCCGACGCCCAGGATTTCTATAAAAAGAACCCCGAGCAGTTCCAGCGCCCCGAGCAGGTCCGCGCCAGCCACATCCTCGTCCGTGTCGATGAAGGCGCGAAGCCGGCGGATGTCGAGGCGAAGGAGAAGCAGGCTGCGGCGATCGCTGCCCGCGTGAAGAAAGGCGAAGACTTCAACAAAGTCGCCGCCGAAGTTTCCGAAGACCCGAGCGCCAAGCAGAACTCCGGCGACCTCGGCTTCTTCACCAAGGAACAGATGGTCCCTGAATTCTCGAATGCCGCCTTTGGCATGAAGAAAGACGAGATCTCCGCTCCGGTTCGCAGCCAGTTCGGCTACCACGTGATCAAGCTCACCGACCGCAAGGCGGCTGAGACCGTCACCCTCGAGCAGGCCAAGCCTCAGCTCATGGCCTTCCTCGAGCAGCAGAAGAAGCAGCAGGAAGTCCAGAAGGTCGTCTCCGGCATCCGCGAAAAAGCGGACGTGAAGATCAACCTTCCCGAGCCGAAAGCCCCGGAAGCCGCTCCCGCTACTCCGACAGCAGCGCCCGCTAAGAAGTAAGGCGCAGGCTTAAAAAGCTAGACTCTCAAAACCCGGCACGCTGTCACGGCGTGCCGGGTTTTCTTTTTTTGGGAGAAGCGTTTCCGGGATAGGGCAGATACTCCACATGGGTCCCATAGGTCACATCCCGCCCCATAGGTCCCATAAACCCGAACGCCGCTTTTGCATTTCGTTTCTCAGCTCCGCAGGAGCGTGTTAATTCAGCCCA
>CBINJX010000731.1:0-3566 GCA_966251085.1 uncultured Verrucomicrobiales bacterium | reverse complement strand
TTGCCTCCCTCACCCGCTCAGACCTGCCGGTGCGCGGCTCTCAACTCGATACTCTCAACTATTCACTTTCAGAGGAGCGGAGCAGGGAGAGGGGAACCGCTGCGGGATAGATGAGCAGTAGTGACACGACTCGACCGATTGCCGGTTCCGAGCCAAGCTCCGGCGGTAGCGCTTTTTCTGCACGTACATCCTTTCCGGTTGGGGAGTCCTGGCTTTTCCAGATTGCCTGTCCGATTCCCTCCGGTTCTCGGGATGTGCGCACGGAGAGGGCCGTATTCTGGGCAAAACGCCGGAATGTGCGCACGTGGAGGGCCGCATTTCTTAGAAATGCTGTAGATGTACGCACCAAAGTGGCCGCATTCCGCAGAAATCCTGCGAATGTACGCACCAAAGTGGCCGCATTTTGCGGAGATCCTGCAAATGTGCGCACCAAAGGGGCCGCATTTTGCGGAAATCCTGCAAATGTACGCACCGAAAGGGCCGCACTTCGCGGAAGGTCTGCGAATGTACGCACCAGAAGGGCCGCATTTTGCAGAATTTCGCCAAACGTGCGCACCGGAGGGGCCGCATTTTTTGGGATTTCGCAAAATGTGCGCACGGCGAGGGCCGCAATTTGGAGAATTCTGCCAAAAGTGCGCACGAGAAGGGCCACTTGCCACTCAGTTCGGCAACGGCTAGCAGTGATCAAGATGCAACGCGCGCGTCTTCTGTAGAAGCCATCTCTATAGATAGGCGACCGGGCGGTGCAGGATTAGAAGTCACAACGAACGAAGGGAGGCACTGTGAAGCTCAACACTTCAAGAATGATGACGGTCGAGGAAGCGCGGGCCTTGCTCCCGCGAGTCGAAAGCGGTCTCGATGACTGTTACGCATCGGATCTCAGGAACATCCACATCAAACAGCGAATGATGCGATACGTGGCGGGTTTGGGTGTCACTGCTACAGTGGCGCATCCACTGGTGAGCCTCGGTGCGCCGCTCTGGAGCATTTTGATCTGCACAGCGTTCTACTTTGCGTTTGCGCTTCGCGGAATTTCGCAACTGCGGAAACTTGCCAAGTTACGCCGGTTTCTCGAGCTACACGGTGTGGAAAATCTCTCAGACCTGAAGGCGGACCAAACGTCTGGAACACATCCTTGAACATGAGAAACGCGCTTCGCCTCACACTTCTGCTCGTGTTGTTTGTTGCTGGGACGCTGTCCGTGAGAGCGGGAGAAAGACGCAACTTTCGGTCGTTGGCAGCAGAATACGAGCGCCGTGATCCGATCGCCGAGGCTAAGGCAAACTTTGGGAAGGGTGAAATCTACGTGTTCGCGGCGATGGGATTCGGTAGGTATTATCCAGGTGTGGAGAGTGAGGTCGGTGAGCGCGTCGAGAAGACGTACGGAGTGAAGTATCTTGGTAGCACCAGCGACGCTGTAGAAAGTAAGGCGCATCTCGCCTATATGCAGGCGGCGAAGAAATTCGCCTCGGCATACAATCGGGAGATTGTGAACCTGCTGTCAGAGAAACAGAAGCGCCGGAGGTACACCTTCCGCGGAGCTTCCTGATGCAAGCCGCTCGCGTGTTTTTGCACGACCAGAGCAATAACGTCGGCGGGCGTAAGAATTTTCTCAGCCTCAGCGTCGGAGATCTCGATCTTGAACGCTTCCTCGTAAGCCATCACCAGTTCGACGGAATCCAGTCCCATAACTTGCATCGTCTCAATCGAACGCTGATCGCCGCAAGTCCCGTGATGGGGTGGTTTATTTTCTCCGCGTGTCAGGCTCGGGAATAAGATTTCTGCTGGCAACCGGGGGCAATCCTAGGGACCTACAGTGGTGAATCACCCCATTCACCTTCGAAAAAGTGAGGGATACATCGAGTGATCGCCCTTGGCCGTTGCTTCAACCTTCCGAATCTTGGCGGTTGGAGGGGGTATTCGGCAGCGATTCTGCCCCGCTGCTTCCCGATGCCTCACGATTTACGCTCTCATTCCAAGAGTCACTTTGGCGTCGGATCGTTTGCATGTCGAAGAGGGGGAGTGGGGAGCTACACCCTTTCGTTGATTCTCCTTCTCATACTGTACTCGGGTGTAACCTACGCGGGAGCTTTCAAGTCAGCCACCGTTGAGCCGGTCGAGCACCTGCGGTTGGACGAACCTTGGGAGTTCAAGCTTTCGGCACCCGGCTGGCTCCCGGGAGTTTACGGTGACGTCGGCATCGACGGCATCACCACAGACGTGAGGATAAGTTTCGACGACCTCCTCAGGCGCGCCGATTTGTGGCGGCATTTGCGGGTGAGGTCAGAAAAGATGAATTTGGGTTGGCAGGGAGCTTTCTGTATTTGGCTGCTTCGGATGGAATCGGGGCCAACGGTCTGGTTTCGAAGCTGGATCTCCAGCTTGATCAATATCTGGCGGATCTCGCCGTCAGTTGGCGAGTGATTGAAGGGCCTTGCGGCTGGCTCGAACTCCTCGTGGGGACACGATACGTAAACCTCTATCAACGGCTCGATATCCAAGGGAACGATGGTGAAGTCGACCGCGCCGCTGGCGGGCTGCTCGATCGTATCGGTGACGTGATCAGCAACCGGATTCTGGACCGCTTGGACGAGGGAGCGTTTCAGGAGGAATTGCGATTCGCAATCAGCGAGCAGATCACCGAACAGCTCGACGCTCTGGAGGGACGTGATCCTCCATTGCCTGTGGGGCCGCTGGGCGGAAGGATCCGTGATCGGCTTCGTGAGCGCCTTGAAGCTATCATTGAAGAGCGGACCCGGGAGATCCGATCGAGGCTCCGGCGCGAAGCTCAGCTTACGGCCGCAGACGTGCGGCGCGCGATCGCCGAGGCTCGCGAAGACCTTGAGGAAGACATTAGCCGCGCTGTGAAGCGTGCATTGAACCGTAGTGTCTCGAAGAGCAATGACTGGTTTGATCCTTACGTGGGATTGCGTGGACGATATCAGTTTGCTGAGAAGCTGTATGCCACGGCTCGGGGTGACATTGGAGGGTTTGGAATCGGCTCGGATCTTACCTGGCAGATTTACGGGGCGTTAGGCTATGAGGTTTCCCATACCATCTTTGCCGAGGTCGGTTACCGTTATCTCTTCATCGATTATCGTGATGAGGGACTCATCTACGATGTTGCGACCCGCGGATTTCAGGTCACCGTGGGAATTACGTTCTGATTGAAGCGGATCAGGCCGGTGGCTGGAGTTCTCGCATGCGCATTCCGCCAAATGCGTAACCGCGGTTGCTTGTAGCGCGTTCTTGCGTCCGGCCCTGTAAATTACTAGGCTCTGCGCTCATTTTTCTTATGAGCACCCCTACCACCGCTCGCACGAAGGCCAAGAAAGGCGCTGCAAAAGCTGAGTCTCTTCACCGCAAACACTCCTCGGAAGTCGTGGACGGCTACGAGCGTGCGGCGAGTCGGGCGATGCTTCATGCGGTGGGTTTTACCCGCGACGACTTCAAGAAATCGCAGGTCGGTATCGCCTCCACCTGGAGCATGGTCACGCCGTGCAACATGCACATCGATCAACTCGCGCGTCAGGCCGAGGCTGGTGTGAATGCCGCGGGCGGTAAGG
>CBINJX010000730.1:0-3570 GCA_966251085.1 uncultured Verrucomicrobiales bacterium | reverse complement strand
AGCGAGCCAGGCACCACAGGCGATCTGCAGGGAGTACGGACGTGCCTCATCGGCGTAAAACCAGACAAACGGTTGAACGGCGAGGAGCAGCGGTGCCCAAGGCGCACGCCAGAGTTTGCCGATGCGCCAGAACGCGATGGCAGCGAGCGCTGTCCAGAGGATGTTCGGTGCACGGAGTGCCCATTCACTGGTACCTAGGATCTTCCCAAAAATCCACGCCACAAACATCCCGAGCGGCATCAGCGCTTCGGAGTAACTGTTCCCAGTCAGATTGCGCCACCAGGTACCCAGATCCGGCGCGGCGACGTGACTCCATGTCTGCGCCTCATCCACCCATAGGCTGTCGTTACTCGGCATAACACAGATGAGCACGAGTGGAAGCAGCAGCCAGAGAAGATACTTATGATCTTTTGTCATCAGCTGCGACTGGCTTGTTCCGGTTTCCGGGCAACTGCCAGGAGCCCCACTCCGAAGGGGAAGCGGACCAAGTCCTGACAAGCCGGTGCGACGAAGGTTTTCCGCAGAAAGCGGTTCAGTAGCGGCCCCGGAATTTGCTCCTCGGCTCGTTCTGACCCGGCCGTCTCACCATTATTGCTCCTGAAGGTCCGCAGCTTGCGGACTGCATACACGGCAGGAAAGACGAGCACATTGACGTAATTACAGTGTACGATCTCCAAGCCCGCATCGTGGATCAGCGGCAGGAGGTTGGAGCGGCGGTAGCGACGGAAGTGATGCAGAACCACATCCCAGTCACTCCAGAGCGCCTGAAATGCCGGCACAGTGATCACCATCGTTCCTCCCGGTTTCAGGATACGAGCCATCTCCTTTACAGCGTTTCCATCCTGTTCCACGTGCTCGATTACATCGAGAGCCGTGACGGCGTCTGCCACAGCATTCTCGAAGGGCAACGAAGTACACGATCCCTTTCGCACCGAATTCTCCCCCAATTGACGCCGAGCAATTGCTAGTGACTCCTCAAAGTCGTCCACTGCGATCACATTGCAAAACTGACTCGCCTCCTTCGCGAAGAAACCGGTCCCAGCACCGCAATCAACCAGAAGCTGCTCCGGCCGGAGACATCCCTGTTTCCTGAGCCAATGAAACACGATCTCCCGCTTTCCGGCGTAAAACCAATGTTCCCGTTCCACCCGCTCCAGCTTTGTGTACTCGTCAGGATTCATCGTTCTCGGCTGCTTCTTCTGCTGGGGAAACCACTTTCGCCACAATGTAGGCGGGACGGCGCTTCACTTCTCTATACATCTTGGCCAGGTACTCGCCTATGAGCCCCAGACACATCAGCTGCAGCCCCCCCATGCAGAGGACTGCCACAGCGAGCGTGGTAAACCCTTGGACAACAAGGTCTGGAAAAAATCCGACAAACTGTAGCAGCTTGATCGCAACCAGCACACCTGCGTAGGCAAAGCCGGCGAAAGAAATCAGAAGTCCGAGGGCTGAAATCGCCTTCAACGGCAGCACGCTAAAGCTAGTGATCCCGTCCCAAGCATAGTTAAATAGTTTGCTCAGAGACTGCTTCGGCGCACCTTCCCGGGCCGCTCGATCATACCATACGACCTCCTGTTTGAAGCCGACCCAGTACCGCATCGCCGGAAGAAACATGTTCAGCTCCGGCATTGCACGCACCTGATCGGCAACTACACGATCCATCAGGGCAAAAGTCCCGCTGTTCTTCGGCATCGCCCCTGAGGTCAGGTAAAAGAAAACGTGATGGAATAGGTCGAAAAAAACCCGCCGCAACCCAGTTTCGGTACGGCTCCGCCGCCTCCCGGTCACCAATTTTGCTCCTTTTCGCCACATGGCGATCATCTCAGGGATCAACTCTGGTGGATCTTGAAGATCAGCATCCAGAAAAACGACTGCGTCTCCCGTGGCATTGTCTAGCCCCGCCCGGTAAGCCGCCTGTTGACCGAAATTCCTGCTGAGTTCGACAATCCTCCAGTTGCGCAAACGCGGCAGCTCCTCCGTAAGTTTCTCAACGGTGTTGTCCGCGCTCCCATCGTTCACAAAAACAAACTCCCACGCGCAGTTCCCAAGCGGCAGCAAAAGCGCGAGCCGTTCTACCAGCGCATCCACGTTCTCCTCTTCATTCCAGACTGGGACAACTACCGAAACTTTATCCACGGGGCGCAAGAGTCATCCCCCGAGCAGCCAGGAAAATGGCGCTCGCATGACGCGGGGAACGGGATGAGTGGAGTGAGACAGGAGTCACGTTAGAAGGGGTGGGGCGCAAAAGAGAGCGCAGAAGATAGCGAACTGCAAGTTCAGTGCAGAGAACGCGCTTGTAACAACCTCTCAAACTCCGCCAGCGCCATCCCCACCACCTGATCCATGTTGTAATACCGGTACGTTGCCAGTCGCCCGACGAAACTCACGTTTTTCTCCTGCTCGGCCAGGATGGCGTAGCGGTGGTAGAGGGTGCGGGAGTCGGGGGCGGGGATGGGGTAGTAGGGTTCGGTGCCGGGGTAGAAGTCGGCGGGGTATTCGCGGATGATGGTGGTAAAGGGGTGCTGCTGGCCGGTGGCGTGTTTGATCTCGACGATGCGGGTGAATTCGTGGTCGTTGGGATAGTTGACCTGCATCGCGGGTTGGTAGAACTCCTGCTGGAGGGTTTCGGGTTCGAAGCGGAGGGAACGGTAAGGGAGGGGGCCGAAGCAGTGGTCGTAGTATTCGTCGATCGGGCCGGTGAAGATGAGGTGCTTGTAGCGGAGCTGGGTGCGGGCTTCGCGGTAGTTGGTGTTGAGCCGGACCTCGATTTTCGGGTGTGCGAGCATGCGCTCGAACATTGCCGTAAACCCTTTCGCTGGAAGGGCTTGGAATTTCTCGGAGAGAAACCGGTCGTCGCGGTTGGTGCGGACCGGGATGCGGCCGCAGACGCTGGCGTCGAGTTCCTTCGGGTCACGCCGCCATTGTTTGCGGGTGTAGTTCCGGAAGAACATTTCGTAGAGCCTTTCGCCGACCTGGCTGAGGATCAGTTCCTCGGAGTTCCGCGGGTTTTCAATCGGCACCCGCCATTTCGCCAGGGTGTCCTGCATCTCGTCGCTGCTGGAGGGGCGGCCGATGAGTTGCTCGAAGGTGTTGAGATTAATCGGGAACTGCCAGTATTGCCCGTGGGTCCAGGACAGGACTTTGTATTCGACCGGACGCCATTCGGTGAATTGGCTCAGGTAGGCGACGATCCGGTCGGAGTTGGACCGGAAATAATGGGGTCCGTAGGGGTGGATCAGGATTCCCTCGGAGTCACACCGATCGTAGGCGTTGCCGCCGATGTGCGGTCGCCTGTCGATGACGAGGCAGCTCGCGTCGAGCTGACTTGCGAGTCGCTCCGCGAGTACCGCCCCCGCAAAACCCGCTCCGACGATGAGGTAATCCCAAGTCATGCTGCGGTGCGGGGTGGCGCTACGGCCGGTGGTGGTGAAGGCGAAGCTGCGGCTGGAACCGCGTCAGCTCGCCGGCTCTGGTGGTTTGCGTGTGCCAGTTCTCAGCCCCAGCACACTGAGGAAGAAACTGGAGAAGATCACCTGTGAGCCGAGGACCATCAGGGTGGAGGCGGTG
>CBINJX010000729.1:0-3571 GCA_966251085.1 uncultured Verrucomicrobiales bacterium | reverse complement strand
AGCTGTAGTCATAGCGCGAGGAGACAGAATGAATTTCTTCTTGAGCTTCTCCTGCCTCTTCGTGGCCGATCCCCGAACCTTGCATCCGCGATACGATCCGTATTGGCGTTTGCTTCGAAACGTGTTCAGCTTGCTAAACAGATGCTGCCAAAAAAGCTTCTTGTCATCGACATTGTCGAGTTCCCCGAGGAAAAGGCGCGTCATCCGCTTGGGAATGTCGGACGTTGGTTTGAGCGTCACCTCGAGGTGTTGCACGGGGTCTCCGTCCAGACGCTGCGCGCCAGTACCGAAAGTCTCTCCACTGCGGCAGAACAGGCCGATGGCATCATCTTCAGCGGATCACCACGGGATGCTTGGGCGGAAGATCCGCTGAACGATCGCCTGATGCGGGTGGCACACCTCTCGGCGGAACGGGGCAAACCAATCCTCGGCGTCTGCTTCGGGCATCAACTCCTCGCCCGGGCTTTTGGTGCGCAGGTGGGACCGCATCCGGTCGGCTGGGAGATCGGCGAGCGGGTTGTCCATCTTACCCCGGAGGCGATGAAGTCTCCCCTCTTCGCCGGAATGCCACAGGAACTACGGGTGATCGAGAGTCACCGCGATGCGGTATTGAGTCTGCCCTCCGGCGCGCAGCTTCTCGCCAGCAACGAACACACACCAGTTCAAGCGTTTGCAATCGGGGGAAACATCTTCGGCGTCCAATTTCACCCTGAGATGTCCGGCGATCTGCTGCGTCACCTCTGGTCGGACCGCCGCGAGCGGGTGCGGGGCTATGTGGATTTCGATCTCGATGAACGACTCGACAGCGCCGGAACGACACCGGAAGCCGAACGCATTTTCGAAAACTTCGCCTCCCTCGTTCACCAATGATCTCCAGCTTCGCTTTTCCTACGACTATCCTCCATGGCATCGGCGCGCTGGGGGAGCTTCCCGCGCGGTTCGAAGCGCGAGGTCTGCGGCATCCGCTGATCGTTACAGATCCTGGCCTGCTGAAGACATCTGCCTTTCAACTCCTACGGGACGCGGCGCCGAATGCATCGGTGTTCTCTGATGTTCACCCGAATCCGGTCGAGTCAGATGTCGCCGGTGCAGCTGAGGCATTTCGCAGTGGCGGATGTGACTCCATCATCGGCTTTGGCGGAGGCAGCGCTCTGGACGTGGCAAAGATCGCCCGGGCAGCGGCATCTAATCTCGGTAAACCCTGGCAGCAACTGACCTGGCAGGATGCGCTCGAGAATCTGCCTCCGCTGATTGCCATTCCTACGACTGCCGGGACTGGCAGCGAAGTGGGCCGCAGCTCGGTGATCACCATCGGAAACACTAAACGGGTGATGTTTCACCCTGCCCTCCTCGCCTTTCTGGTCATTCTCGATCCGCAAGTGACCGTGGATCTTCCCCCTCCTCTCACGGCCGCCACTGGGGCGGACGCCCTCACCCACTGCATCGAGTCGTTCACCTCGCCAGTATACCATCCGTTCTGCGATGCAATTGCCCTGGAAGGATTGCGCATCGTCTTCGAAAACCTTCCTCGTGCTGTGGGGAATGGCTCCGATCTCGAAGCTCGCGCACAAATGCAGGTCGCGGCGGCGATGGGCGGGATCGCTTTCCAGAAGGATCTCGGTGCAGCGCACTCTCTTTCACATCCCCTCTCGGCGCACTTTCACCTGAATCACGGATTTGCCAATGCGCTCTGCCTTCTTCCCGTGATGCGTTTCAACGCGCAGCGAAAGCCCGGCCTGTATCGGAGAATTGGCGTCACCCTGGAGCTTCCCGATCCGAGTGATGAAGCGGTAATCAGGGCCACGGAATCACTCCTCGACCGGATCGGCATCAAACGCGGCCTGAGGGCGCAAGGCGTCGATGAATCCGCACTCGACCGTCTTGCCGACGCCGCATTTGAAGACAGCTGCCACCGGACAAACGCCGTCCCCGTAACCCGGGACGAACTCCGCGCGCTCTACGTCGAGGCGCTTTAAATCCCTTTTCCAGAACCGCCCAAACAATCACCGCCATGATCCAGGAACTTACCGGATCGCTAATCGGCGAGACGATCAGTACGAAATCTCCCCCAAAGCGAGAACTCATCAATCCCGCCACGGAGGATCCATTTCACGCGCTTGCCGATGCCTCCCCGGAAGACGTAGCCCAGGCCGCACTCATCGCCCAGAGTACGTGGGAGCAGTCATGGCGTTCACTCTCCCCGGGGGCACGCGCAGGCCTGCTGCACAAACTTGCCAATCTCATCGAAGCCAACGCGGACATGCTGGCGGAGCTGGACTCGCGAAGCATGGGGAAGCCGCTTGCAGCCGCCCGCGGGGAGGTACTGGCGGGCGCTCATACGTTCCGCTACTACGCGGGGGCGATCAGCTTCCCGAAAGGAGACGTGATCCCGGTGGCGAGGGGAGGATTCGACTTCACCATTCGCCAACCGCTCGGAGTCGTAGCCTGTATCGTCCCGTGGAACTTCCCCTTTCCCATCGCCTGCTGGAAGGTGGCTCCAGCCCTTGCAGCGGGAAACTGCGTGCTGCTCAAGCCCGCTCAACAGTCACCACTTGGTGCACTGGCCCTCGGACGTCTCGTGCTAGAAGCCGGGTTGCCCGTCGGAGCACTGCAGGTCCTCTGCGGAACCGGTAGCGGAATGGGTGATGCGCTCGTGTCGCACCCTCTCGTGCGGAAGGTTTCCTTTACCGGCTCGACCGCAGTGGGGCGTCATGTCATGGAAGTCGCCGCTCGCGATTTCAAACGGATCTCGCTCGAACTCGGAGGGAAGTCTCCGAACATCGTCTTTGCGGACGCGGGTTGGGAAAAGGCGGCAGACAGCTCGCCGATGTCCGTCTTCGATAATTCAGGGCAAGATTGCTGTGCGCGCTCGCGCATTTTTGTGGAAAAACCGATCTACGACGCCTTCGTCGCGCGCTTTGTCGAAGCCTCAAAAAAGCTCCGCGTGGGCGATCCTGCCGATCCGGCAACCAAACTCGGTCCGCTCGTCTCCGGGGAACGGCGCGAGGCGGTGGAGCGCTTCATCGAGGATGCCCGTATGATGGGGCGCAAGCTGCTCTGCGGTGGCGCGCGGCCGGGAGGACGCGGATATTATCTGCCTCCCACGGTGATCTCGGATGTTGATACAGAGGACCTCTGCTGGAAGGAGGAGATCTTCGGGCCAGTCGCATGTATCCGGCCTTTCGACAACGAGGAGGCAATGATTCGTGAAGTCAACGACTCCCCTTACGGCCTCAGCGCCTCACTCTGGACACGCGACATTTCACGAGCACTCCGCGTCGCCCAACGGATCGAATCGGGCGTGATCAGCATCAACTGCCACAACAGCGTTCACGTCGAGGCCCCTTTTGGCGGCTGGAAACACAGCGGCCTCGGACGCGACCTCGGGCTCTCCGCAATGGAAGGCTTCACCGAACTCAAGAACATCTACGTTGCGGAGGAGTGAGGAGTGCCAAGTAAAAGTGCCAAGCGATTACCTCCCACCTCCCACCTCCCACTGACTACTGACTACTGACTACTGACTACTGACTACTGACTACTGACTACTGACTACTGACTACTGACTACTGAC
>CBINJX010000728.1:0-3580 GCA_966251085.1 uncultured Verrucomicrobiales bacterium | reverse complement strand
GCTATCTCGGTACCTATAGTGATGACCGTCAGCCAGCCGTGGAACGCCTCCTCATGGAACCGGCGAGGCAACTCGCAGACCGTCCATTCATCGTGGCCGGTCCGCAATACCCGGAGTCGATTACCTGGCCAGCGAATGTAGAACGAATCACCCACCTTAATCCGGCCGAGCACCGAAGGTTCTACAACTCCCAGCGCTTCACGCTGAATGTCACACGCGCGGATATGATCCGTGCCGGCTACTCGCCCAGCGTGCGGCTCTTCGAGGCCGCAGCCTGCGGTACACCGATCATCAGTGACCACTGGAGCGGACTCGATACGATCTTTGTCCCCGGCGAGGAGATCCTGATCGCTCACTCCTCCAAGGAGGTCATCACTATTCTCAACGAGATGCCCGACGAAGAGCGGAAGACCATCGGTCAACGAGCGCGTCGTCGCGTTCTCGCCGAGCACACCGCCGCACATCGCGCGGCCGAACTGGAGGCGCTGATCGCCGGGCGTACCTCCTCCTCCCAATCCCCCGGCGTGACCGGCGCAGTGCGCCACTCCCCACAACTCCAAGCCATCACCCTATGAGCAAAATCCGCGTAGCGATCATCGGCGTCGGTAACTGCGCCTCGTCCCTCGTCCAAGGTGTCCACTTCTACCAAAACGCGAAGGAGGACGATTTCGTACCGGGTCTGATGCACGTGAACCTCGGAGGATACCATCCGAGGGACATCGAGTTTTCCGCGGCGTTCGACATCAACGCCAACAAAGTCGGACGCGATCTCAGCGAAGCGATCTTCGCGGAACCAAATAACACAGTCCGATTTGCGGAGGTGCCAACGCTCGAGGCCAAGGTTTACCGCGGCATGACACACGACGGGCTCGGAAAATACCTGAAGCAGGTCATTCCGAAAGCTCGCGGAGCGACGGATGATATCGTCGGAATTCTTAAGAAAACCAAGACGGACGTTGTCGTCAGCTATCTGCCGGTCGGCTCCGAGATGGCCACGAAATGGTATGTTGAGCAGGTGCTGGAGGCCGGTTGCGCATTCATCAACTGCATCCCGGTTTTCATCGCCTCACAGCCTTACTGGGCGAAACGCTTCGAACAACGCGGATTGCCGATCATCGGCGACGACATCAAGTCGCAGGTCGGCGCCACGATCGTTCACCGGATCCTCACGGACCTGTTCAAGAAGCGCGGGGTCCGACTCGACCGCACCTATCAGCTCAACTTCGGCGGTAACACCGACTTCATGAACATGCTCGAGCGCGAGCGCCTGGAGTCGAAGAAGATCTCCAAGACCAACGCCGTCACCAGCCAGCTCGGGCACCAGATGCCTGCCGACTCCGTCCACGTCGGTCCGAGCGATTATGTGCCGTGGCTCTCCGACCGGAAGTGGTGTTACATCCGCATGGAAGGAACGACGTTCGGAAACGTGCCTCTCAACTGTGAGGTAAAGCTCGAGGTGTGGGATTCGCCAAACTCTGCGGGTGTGGTGATCGACGCCATTCGCTGTGCGAAGCTTGCAATGGATCGCGGCATCGGTGGAGCGCTCACTGGTCCGTCGAGTTACTTCATGAAAACGCCGCCGGTGCAATTCACCGACGATGAAGCACGGCTGCATGTCGAAGAATTCATCCGTGGAGACCAGGTGCTGACAATTCCCTCTCTATCCCCGCTGGCCGAGAGCGGCACGAATGGGAGAAATGGAAAAGGAAACGGGAACGGCAAAACACACCGCAACGGAAATGGCGTCTCCATCACCGGCGATGGAACGCGCAAACGGGTAAAAAAATCTAAAACGATTGCATGAAGCTGGTCATCTTCGGCCTCGCAATCAGCTCCTCTTGGGGTAATGGCCACGCCACGCTGTGGCGTGGCCTATGCAGGGCCCTGATCGCACGCGGGCACCACGTGACGTTCTTCGAACGTGATGTGCCATACTATGCGGCGCATCGTGACCTGCATTCTCTACCGGGCGGCAACCTGGTTTTGTATCCCGATTGGGATGCGGTTCGCGCCACGGCGCAGGAGGAGCTGAGCGACGCTGATGTCGCAATGACCACGTCCTATTGTCCGGACGCGATCCAAGCCGGACAGATGATACTCGACTCCCGGGCGCTACGGGTCTTCTACGATCTCGATACGCCGGTGACATTTGCCAACCTGAATTCCGGGCGGCCGGTGAGCTACATTGGCGAGGATGGCTTGGGAGAATACGACCTCGTACTCTCCTACACAGGAGGTGTGGCACTGGATGAGCTGAAGTCACGCCTCGGCGCCCGGCGGGTCGCTCCCCTTTATGGCAGTGTCGATCCTGCGGAGCATCGTCCTGTACCTTCTGTCGAGAATTACCGTGCTGACCTATCTTATCTCGGCACGTATGCGGAAGATCGGCAAGCGGCTCTGGAACAGCTTTTCATCGAGTCAGCAAAGCTACGACCGGAGATGCAATTTCTGATCGGTGGCGCCCAATATCCTGAAAGCTTTCCTTGGACGCCCAACATCCGCTTCGCATGGCATGTCCCACCCGCCGAGCATCCAGCATTCTTCTGCTCCTCGCGCCTTACGCTGAATGTCACCCGTCGGGCAATGGCAGACATGGGATACTGTCCTTCGGGGCGTCTTTTCGAAGCCGCCGCCTGCGGTGTTCCGCTACTCAGTGACAGCTGGGCCGGGTTGGACCAGTTCTTTGAACCCGGACGCGAGATCCTGATCGCGCAGAGTACGGAGGAGGCATTGGGCGCTCTGGATCTCTCGGATGATGAGCTTCGGCGCATCGCGCACGCAGCGCGCGAACGCACTCTCAGCGAACATACCGCCGCGCATCGGGCGCGGGAACTCGAGCAAATCTTCGACGAAGCGCTCTGCGCTCCGATCGAACTCTGAAAGCAGCAGCAGCACACAACCTATGTGGGGCATCATTCCAGCCGCAGGCGCGGGCAGCCGCATCCAACCGCTCGCATTTTCCAAGGAACTCCTTCCGGTCGGGAGCCGGATCGACGGCGCGACCGAACGTCCAAGAGCAGTCAGTGAATACCTGGTCGAGCGCATGGTGCTCGGCGGTGCGAAGAACATCTGCTTCGTCATCGCGCCTGGGAAATCTGACATCATCGAGTATTTCGGCGGAGGTAAGATCGATTCGGCGAATATCTCCTTTGTGGTTCAGCCGAAGCCGGCTGGTCTCTGTGATGCCCTCTTTCGCGCGGCACCACTGATCCATCCCGATGAGCAGGTATTGATCGGACTCCCGGATACCGTGTGGTTCCCTGAAGATGGTTTATCCGTATTGCCAGACGGCGCTCTTTCGTTCCTGCTCTTCCCCGTTGATCGTCCCGAACTGTTCGACGCTGTGGTCACGGATACCAACGACCGAGTTCGTGAGATCCAGGTGAAGCAGGTCGGTGCAGAATCCAATTGGATCTGGGGCGCCTTCAAAATGCCGGGTTATGTCTTTCACGAGCTGCACGATCTCTGGCGCGAGCGGAACCAGCGCGATGAATATTTCGGCACCCTTGTGAATGCGTGGCTTGCCACTGGCGGGGAAGCCTACGGCATTCGGGCCGGTGAAGCCTACGTCGATGTCGGA
>CBINJX010000727.1:0-3583 GCA_966251085.1 uncultured Verrucomicrobiales bacterium | reverse complement strand
TCACAACTTCGATGTTCAACGAAAAGCGAACGCGCCGGACACTGTGGTGCTTGGTGGAAAAGAAGGGCTTGTTACCCTCAAGGCCGACGGCGCGGGGGCACCCGCGAGATCGGTTTACCAGCCTGAGCAGTTCAAAGGGGCAGGCGAGGTGCGAATCGGCGAACTCCCGGGAGGGCGTGAGTTTCTCACCACCGTTGAGCCGATGCATGGAAATCGCCTCATGGTTCACCTGCAGTCAGATGGCGAGTCTGAGAAATCTAAGCCGGTATTGCTTACTGACAAGCTGGCGGACGGCCATGCACTCGCATGCGGTGACCTGCTGGGGGTGGGCTACGATCAGATCGTGATCGGCTGGCGCGGAAACCCGCAGCAGTTGCGGCCTGTAGGAATCAAGCTGTTCACTCCAACCGCTCCCGGCGGTGACCAATGGCGCGAAAGTATGATCGATGAGAATGGAATGGCTTGTGAGGATCTGCAGCTCGCCGATCTGGATGGCAACGGACGTATTGACATCGTTGCGGCAGGTCGCTCGACGAAGAATGTGAAGATTTATTGGAACGATACCAGTCGGTAACTGGTAAAGATTGGCGGTTGCCAAAATTACAGAAGCCGGAGGGGAGTAGACACTCCCGCTCCGGCTATTCATTTGTATTTAGAAGATCTCTTCTAAAACGAAGTGTCGATGACCGTTATTACCGGTCGTAATAGAACAGACGACCGTCGTCGGTAATCACTTCGCGTTCTCCGATAGCGGTCTCACCAATGATTCGCGGTGTCCGAGTGATGGTCCGGCCAGTGCGAACTACTCCGCGACCGACGCGATCATCCCAATCCAGGCGACGCGAAGAGAGGCGGCGGCGATCATCATAGTCACGGGCGAAGAATCCATCATCGGAGATGACCTCACGACGGCCCGAGAGGGTTTCACCCACGATTACGGGAGTCCGTACAGCCGTACGTGCTGTGCGGAACGGGAACTTCACAATACGCTCACCGAGGCCTTCGCGCTCCCGAATGGCGTAGTCACGATCGCGAACGACGTAGGTCGGTTGCTGACGGACAACACGACGTTCGGTGTAGACACGGGTGTCGTAGTCGCGGACTGCATAGCCTTCTGGATAGCCCATCGAGCCTGCCTGTGCTGCGCCACCAAATGTTAGGCATGCTGCTGCTGCGATCGCTAGTGTATTTAGTGTTTTATTCATAACAGGGAATGATTCCGTTGTCACAAGGGCTTACGGGAGAACCATGCCGGCTGTGTGTGGCAAGGGGCATCGCTCAGTATATTGCTGAGGGTGTAGTCAGAGGCTGTATCAGGGCGTTCCCGACATGCGTTCAACATGCGTATGCATTCACTGACTTATCGCTGCTGGCGGCCGCTGCCCTGTGATGGCATCCCGTTTTTCCTGAGCGGACCAATCTCCACAACCGAAGGTCTTTCCGTGGAAATGGCAGGCCGTTTTACCCGATGATTCCTTTCTCGTGAAGATACCTCCAGGCGAGGTTCCGTACGCGTGCGCACCTCGCCAAGCTGCTTCTGCTTAGGTCTGACGGTGTCAATTTCCCACGAATGTGGACGGGTGTCTGCTCGGAGTGTGAGAGAAAGGGTAAGGGCTGTCGCGATTGCGACAAGGCCTGTGGTGAAATGAATCATTGATACCTCCGCCAAACGTTTCGGTCCGGAGGTTGAGCGCGAGCGTTTTGTGCAGTGGAGGACGGGGAATGACGAATGACGAACGGGATGTCCTTTCGTCATTGGGCCTTTGGACTTCCTTCGAATTCCGTCATTCGAGCTTTGTCATTTCACCCGCCAGCAAGCCTTTGGAGAATGGCCTCCACGTCATACACACAACCGCCCCATGTCCCGCCGCTGGTATTCTGGAGTGCGGCCCAGAGCCGCGTGTCATCCGGGAGGGAAGGGTGCGGTGCCAGATCTTTCCGGGGATGGCGGGAGGCCAGTACCTGTGCAGCTTCGAGCGGGGTGAGTGGCCTGTCTTCCCATCCTACGAAATCCACTGAGCCGGTCATATTTCGCCGGTCCACCACGATGCGGATTCGGTCGCCATCCTGTACTTTGCCTATGGGACCACCAGCCAGAGCCTCGGGTCCGCAATGCCCGATGCACGCACCTGTGGAGACTCCGGAAAAGCGGGCATCAGTCAGCAACGCCACGTGTTTACCGAAAGGGAGATGCTTCAGTGCGGAGGTGATCTGATAGGTTTCTTCCATGCCAGTCCCCATCGGGCCGACTCCTGCAAGCACCATGATATCACCCGCCTGAATCTGTCCTTCCCGGATCGCGGAAATCGCCGCCGCCTCGCTGGTGAAAACGCGAGCGGGACCTTCTTTCCGGAAGACGTTGTCCTCATCAACCACACTGGGATCAATTGCGGTTGCTTTGATTACGGCTCCTTCGGGAGCGAGATTCCCGACCGGGAAGACTACAGTGCCGGTCAGTCCGCGCTCGCGGGCGCGGTCCGGCGCCATAATCACATCATCGGCATCCACTCCATCCAGTTGATGAAGGAGAGCGCGGAAACGAGCGCGCCGCTCGCTCTGAGTCCACGTATCTAGATTTTCGCCCAATGTCTTCCCGGTCACGGTGAGTGCCGAGCAGTCGAGCAGACCGAGATCGCGGAGGTGCAGCATGACTTCAGGGACGCCACCTGCAAGAAACGCTCGCACCGTCGGATGCCCCTTTGGACCGTTCGGGAGGACATCGACCAACCGAGGGGTTGCGCGGTTCACCTCGATCCAGTCCTGGACGCGGGGACGAGGCAAGCCAGCCGCATGGGCGATTGCAGGGATGTGCAGCAGGAGATTGGTAGAGCCACCGAAAGCCGCATGGACGACCATTGCATTCCGGATCGATGCAGGCGTGAGGATCTCGCGAGAGCGGATGCCCTGAGTCTCCAGGTTCACGAGGGCACGTGCGCTTTGAACCGCGAGATCCATCCAGACAGGCTGTCCGGAAGGTGCGAGTGCAGCGTGAGGAAGCGTCAGCCCAAGTGCTTCGGCGACGACTTGGGACGTGGCTGCGGTACCCAGAAACTGGCAGCCACCGCCGGGAGATGCACATGCGCGGCAACCCAGTTCTGCGGCTTCCTGAAGTGTCAGTAATCCCCGCGAGAACCGAGCGCCGATTGTCTGCACCGCACCTGCATCCTCGCCATTCGTTGGAGGCAGAGTCACTCCACCTGGAATGAGAACGCATGGAAGATCCCGCGCGCCGGCGAGTGCCATCAGCATCGCCGGCAGGCCTTTGTCACAGGTGGCAATGCCGAGTACTCCAGCCCGGCGAGGGAGGGAGCGAATCAGGCGCCGGAACACAAGGGCCGCATCGTTGCGATAGGGCAGGGAGTCAAACATTCCGGTTGTGCCCTGTGTGCGTCCGTCGCAAGGGTCTGAGACATACCCGGCGAAGGGAACAGTGCCGAGTTGCCGGAATTCCCGTGCTGCAGTTTCCACCAGTGTGCCAATCTCCCAGTGCCCTGTGTGATAGCCGAGCGCGATCGGCTTTCCATCCGGTGCCCTCAGGCCGCCCTGTGTGGAAAGGATCAGAAACTGCCGTCCGGCCGCCATC
>CBINJX010000726.1:0-3585 GCA_966251085.1 uncultured Verrucomicrobiales bacterium | reverse complement strand
TTTCCCCCGTCACTTTGCCCCCCCCCCCCCCCCTGGTGGGGCGCCCCCCCACTTCCGAGGTGCGTCCACTCACCGTTTTGGTGAGAGCACTCAGCTCGCAGGTGCATATGCACCCGAAGTGGTGGCAACACGGGGTAAAAAGGTGGGTGAACGCACCAAAAAGGTGGCAAGACGCACTAAAAAGGTGCGTTTGGCCCATTTTGCTCCGGGTAAAGGGCATCTGAAGCTGCGTGCAGCGCATTCCCGACTGGCAATGTGATCTCCGGAACCGCCTGCATTGTGTTCTGTTCCGGGTACGGGACGAGTGAAGCTGCGCGCAGCAGAGTGGAGCATGCATCCTGCGTGCTCGGAGGGAGCTCCGCAGCTCACTGACTCCCGAACACCTGCACCTCACCCAAACCCGCAGGGTGAGAGCATAACCCTTTCTGTTGTACGTCTCCACCGCTGTCGCGCATCCGAGCCGGAAAGAGCATGCGACATGCCTTCTGGTATCCACATCCACCCTGGGCAAGCTGGAAGCTCGCCCCACTCTGCCGTCCGCAGATCCATGCGCTGTGTCGATGTAGGATAGACTTTTAGTCTGGCCGGAGGGCGCTCCGCAGTTCACCCACGACTTGAACGTCCTCGACCTCGCCCACCTCCGCCAGGGTGGGAGCGTGTCCACTGGGTGCACCAGAGTTCGTGCGCCGCTTCTCCCTGCACGTGCTCCCATAAGGCTTTCAGAAGATCCGCCACTTTGGTCTGCTCAGTAACCGTAATCGCAATACGAAGATCGCTACCGGTGGGGCGCTGCTGGACAAAGCGCGTCCCAGTGTAGTCCCCGCAAACGTCTGCTGCCTCCTCCCGGTGCTCCTGCTGGGCGGCTTGCTTCAGCCGCTTGCCCCACGCTCCCCTTCGCTGTCCCTGCTGCGGCTCCGAGCGGGTGAGTCACTTGGGCGAAAAGCCACGGCGGATCGTCCCCGTGCGTCTGCCCTTTCCGGACACCTCATGAACCGGCAAATGCCACTTCCAGTTCATAATCTTCATGGCAGGTGGGGCGCAGTTCTTCCCGGGACTGCCGAAGGAGAACGCTTGCCCCGAAGCGCTTCTTCTGGCCTGTTCGGGCCATGTTAGCGGCCCACGGAACG
Source organism: uncultured Verrucomicrobiales bacterium (assembly GCA_966251085.1). Taxonomy (GTDB): domain Bacteria; phylum Verrucomicrobiota; class Verrucomicrobiia; order Chthoniobacterales; family Chthoniobacteraceae; genus CBINJX01. Next base: position 2,458 of record CBINJX010000726.1, on the reverse strand, counting down.
AGGAATGCGAGTGCTACACGGCAGGCGTGGAGCGCGGAAGAACTCTCCTGAGCGCCTTCTTTATCCCTATGTAGAATATGAGAATCTTGGCGTTGCTATTGTTGATACTATTGGCAGGCTGTGCGGGCGGGAGGGTGGGGCGGCATGTGCCGGAAGATGAAGTCGCTTTTGCTGACTATGAATTGAGCGGAATATCGCGACTGATCGAGACTCTAGTGATGCCACGTCGAGAGTTTGCCCGTAGAATATCGTTAAGCAGGGAGATGGAGGAGTGGAATATTGACGTGAGTTATGATGATTTGAAGAACCTCAGAGAGGTGCTGAGGAGGGATACTTCACTGATGCGTACGCCAATAGTGGTTTTGAAGCGGGGCACCCAGGGGAAGGTGTTCCGTGTTGATCCTCAGAAAAATTTGCACCCAATTGCGGAAAAAGCTAACGCCGATACGCTCGTATTTAGAGTTGGGGATAAGATTTCACCGGAAAACACCAAGGTGGAGGTGTCTTCAAGTAGAGTCGGGACCTTCGTTTTTCTGATTCATCACGATACCAACCAAGTCGTCTACATTGGGTGGGTCACTGCCTGATTTGCATCCTGTTAACGGGTTCTAAATATTTGTGGAGATTGTCTTGCACTATAGGCATCGGCCTGTCATCCGGATTAGTAGAGCTTGGAAATTGTGGTGGATCGTGGGCAGAGTCAGCGTGGCTGCTTTCTTGCTTCGGAGCTGTACGCGTTCGCAGTGCGGAAAGAGGGGTCAGCTCTTGAATTCAATGTGGCGCGGACACTGTTTGCCTGGTACCTCCGCTTTCGAATTCAAGAACTGACCCCGTCTGCGGTGACCGTTCCTGTCGGCGGCGGCCGCTCACCTTTGTAGTTAGACACCAAGGAGAAATCATGACCGTCAAGCGTATGGACAATGTCGGCATCGTAGTAGAGGACATCGACGCCGCCATTGAGTTCTTCACTGAACTTGGCCTCGAGCTCGAAGGGCGCGCCCCAATCGAGGGAGACTGGGCAGATGGCGTCACTGGATTGCGCGACATGCATGTCGAGATTGCCATGATGCGTACGCCGGACGGTCACAGCCGGCTCGAGTTGTCCCGATTCCTCGCGCCGCCTGTGGTCGCCGATCACCGCCGTGCCCCGGTGAACTCTCTCGGTTACCTACGCGTCATGTTCACCGTGGAGGACATCGATGATACGCTTACCCGGCTCGGCGAACGTGGCGCGGAGCTCGTTGGCAAAGTGGTCCAGTACGAGGACACGTATCGGCTCTGCTACATCCGCGGCCCCGAAGGAATTCTCATTGGGCTTGCCCAAGAACTCGGGTAGGAGACTTCCCGGTGAAAACATGTGGCAGGTACGAGCTGGATAGGGGGCGTCGCCGTTTTGGAAGGTGAGTTGATTGTCTGTCCGGTGGGCGGGAGGAGTTGAGATTGCCCGGACTTCGTGCTCGAGCGGTGGGCTGAGCGGCGCTTTTCATGCAGCCGCGCTTTTGCTGAGGGCACGGTTCTCTGCCTCCCGCTCCCCGCCGCCTTTCCCCCGGCAAAGCGGTGTCGCGCTGTCGCTTGCCACCGCACTCCAAAAAAAGACGCCCCGTGAAGTGGAGTCTTGGGGTGTGGGACTCAGGGTAGGTGATGGGTACGGTCCCTCTGAAAGTGAATAGTTGACAGTATCGAGTTGAGAGCCGCGCACGGTCAGATCGGAGAGGTGAAAGTAGCGGAGTTTGAACTGATTACTGATTACTGACTCACTGATTACTTTCTTCGCTCCTCCACGCGCTCCGCTCGTTGGTCGCTCACACCCCAATTCACCTTCCTTTCGCTTTCCGGCAAAGAAGGAGTACAGGTGCGCGGTTGTCCCCAGATATTTTCCCAGTCTCTCCCGACCTCACCTCATGGAACTCCGATTTTCCCGCCTCCGTCTGATCCTGTGCGGCACCATCGCCAGCCTGGTCTGCGCCAGCGCTCCGGCCGCTGATCAGTCCGCGCCTCGTACCGAGGAGCAGATTCTCAAATCCGTCAAGCTCCCCGAAGGCTACGAAGCCACAGTCTTTGCCAAGGCGCCGGAGCTCGGCTATCCGGCGGCAGTCGGAGCGGCGGCCGATGGCACGATCTTCGTCGCCGTCGATGAGAATGGTTCGCTGGACCGGAAGGAGAAACGCGGACGCGTGGTTCGACTCCGGGATACCGATGGAGATGGCAAAGCGGATGAATCCAAAGTCTTTGCCGAGATGGATTCCCCTCGCGGCGTCATCTGGGATGGCCCGAGCGGCACAGGTCCCGGCACGCTCTACGTGATGTATCCGCCGAAGCTCACCGCTTTCCATGACACGGACGGAGACGGCAAGGCGGACAAGCAGGAGGATATCCTCACCGGTCTCGGCTTTGGTCTCGATTTCCGCGGGGCGGATCACACCACAAACGGCTGTCGTCTCGGCATCGACGGCTATCT
>CBINJX010000725.1:0-3588 GCA_966251085.1 uncultured Verrucomicrobiales bacterium | reverse complement strand
AGTTTACGCAGAGGAGAAGATGGGCTCGAGCTGTACGTGATGTGTGAGATCCCGAGCAACGTGATCCTCGCGGAAGAATTCGCGCAGCTCTTCGACGGTTTTTCGATCGGCTCGAATGATCTCACTCAGCTCGTGCTCGGGGTGGACCGCGACTCGGAGATTGTCGCTCCGGTTTTCGACGAGCGGAACCCCGCGGTGAAGAAGATGATCTCCCAGGTGATCCGAGCCGCCCGCGCGCAGAACTGCAAAATCGGGATCTGCGGGCAGGCTCCCAGTGATTACCCGGAGTTCGCGCAATTCCTCGTCCAGGAAGGGATCGACAGCATTTCGCTCAACCCGGACACGGTGCTCAAAACCACCCTGGCCATCCTGGAAACCGAGCGCCGTCTCTCCATTCCGCCAAGGTCATGAGTATTCTCTGCGCCACCGACTTTTCTTCGCGAGGAGTTCACGGTCTTCATGCCGCTGCAGCACTTGCCAGCAAGCTGCACGATTCGATTGACCTGATCCATGTCCTCGCGCCGATCGACGGGGAGATGCCAAATGTATTCTTCGACGACGTGCAGCGTGTCTCCGGGGAGCGCCTGCTGCAGGAGGCGACCCATCTGCGCGAACTCGGCGCCACGGTGCAGACGCATCTGCCGGTCGGGCCTGTGGCGGAGTCGATCGATGATTTTGCCAGCCGTGAAAAACCGCGGCTGATCGTGGTCTCCGCAGTTGGGCGCAGCGCCCCTGCGGATTGGCTGCTCGGCAGCACCGCGGAGCGAACGGCAGAGCGCGTGCACACGCCCACACTGGTGGTCCGCGATTCGGTGCCGATCGAAGCGTGGACGCAGGGTAAACGCCCGTTGACAGTGCTGGTGGCATGCGACTTCACCTTGAGTTCGCGGGCGGCGCTCTGTTGGACGAGGCAACTTGCCGAACTCGGGCCATGTAAAATCTTCGTGGTCCGTATCGTCTCGGAGAATGAGCGAAGCGCCTCAAACGTGAGTATCTCTGCCGAGGGCGGTGCGATAGACCCAATGGATGCTGCACAGAAGGAGCTTGCGGAGTGGGTGCAGCCATTGATCGGAGACTTCGAACCACAGGTGTATTGTCTGCCGAGCCTTGGACGGCCGGACTTTCGGCTGATTGAATTTGCGGAGCAGAACCGCGTCGATCTCATCGTGACCGGGACCCGTCAGAAGCACGGGCTGCAGCGCATCCGTTCCGGGTCTTTCTCTCGCGGGCTCCTGCGTTATGCGCCGATGAACGTGGCCTGTGTCCCCCTGGCGGATTCACGAGCCGCATTGGATGGACGTCTCCCGGTAATCGAGCGAGTACTGGTCGCTGTCGATTTCGCTGATCCCACGCATCGGGCTCTCTCCTTTGCCTGCAGCCTGATCCGCCAGGGAGGCACTCTTCAGCTCGTCTCGGTAATTCGGCCCGGGTACGAGGACAAAACAGAAAGCTTCAAACAACGACTGCGTGAGCAGGTGCCGGCAATCGCGTCGGAACTGAACATCACGACAGAAGTCGTAGTGATTACCGCGCACGATATCGCCTCCGCGATCTGCAACGAAGCGGAGCGATTTGGTGCCCACGTGATTTGTGTCGGCACTCGGGGCAGCAACAGCATGTCGATCGCTCTTCTCGGGTCCATTGCGCACGCTGTATCCGCACAGAGCCGCCGGCCCGTGCTCCTGGTGCCCCACCTTCCGGCGTAAATTCGCTTTCGGTTTCGTGACTCCACAGCCTCCCCCGGAACGCCACCGCCATGATTCAAGCCTCACCCACCCTCTCTCAACCACAGCAAAGACGGCTTCGCCGTCCTGTGCTCACTTCTCCTTTGGAGGCAGTCTTTGCGCCGCGGTCGGTGGCTGTGATCGGCGCGACGGACCAACCCGGGAGCGTGGGAAGAACCGTCGTTCAAAACCTGAAGGACGGTGGGTTCGACGGAGAGATCTTTCTCGTGAACCCGCGTCACCGGACCCTCCTCGGCCGCAAATGTCACCGCCGTATCGCAGACCTGCACGGAAAGGTGGACCTCGCGGTAATCGTGACTCCCGCACAGACGGTTCCCGGGATTGTCGCTGAATGCGCCGCGGCCGAGGTGAGCGGAGCCGTGATCATTTCCGCGGGTTTCCGCGAATGCGGGGCGAAGGGATTGGAGCTGGAGCGGGAGATCCGGGCACAAAGCGGGCGCATGCGGATCATCGGTCCGAACTGCCTGGGAATGATGATCCCGCACTTGGGCCTGAACGCCACTTTCGCGGCAGGCATGGCGCTCCCGGGGCATGTCGGTTTTCTCAGCCAGAGCGGCGCTCTCTGCACTGCGGTCCTCGACTGGAGCCTGCGCGAGAATGTCGGTTTCAGCGCATTCGTCTCTGTCGGCTCGATGCTCGATGTGAACTGGGGCGATCTCATCTTCCATCTGGGAGATGATCCGCACACCCATAGCATCGTCATCTACATGGAGTCGATCGGCGACGCCCGCAGCTTTCTTTCCGCTGCACGCGAGGTTGCGCTCGTGAAACCGATCATCGTGCTGAAAGTCGGACGCACCGCCGCGGCTGCAAAGGCCGCCGCGTCCCATACAGGCGCGCTAACGGGCAACGATGCCGTGCTCGATGCCGCGTTTCGCCGCGTGGGTGTTCTCCGGGTTGATACTGTGGGACAGCTCTTTGCGATGGCTGAAGTTCTCGCGAAACAGCCGCGTCCCAGCGGTCCCCGCCTCGCGATTGTAACCAACGCCGGAGGTCCTGGCGGACTCGCCACGGACATGCTGGTCGCGAGAGGCGGACAGGTCGCCGCGCTCTCGCCGGAGACGATTACTGTACTGAATGGGATTCTCCCGGCACACTGGAGCCATAACAACCCGGTGGATGTGATCGGGGATGCCGATGCATCGAGATACTCCCACGCTGTCGAGATCATCGCCCGGGATCCCGGGGTGGATGGGGTGCTCACCATCCTCACTCCTCAGGCGATGACCGATCCCGCAGGGACAGCCGAGCAGCTGACGCGATTCGCGCATATCCCCGGCAAGCCGATGCTCGCCAGCTGGATGGGGGGGCCGAGCATTAGCAGTGGCGAAGGCATCCTCAACCGGAGCGGCATCCCCACTTTTCGCGATCCCGATGCCGCCGCGCAGGCCTTCGCGGATATGTGGCGCTATAGCTACAACCTGCACAGCCTGTACGAGACTCCGGTCCTCGCACCGGAATCGGAAGAAACCGTCACGCGCTTCTCCCGCGCGGAAGCGCTGCTCACCCGGGTACGAAGGACGGGACGCACCCTGTTGACGGAGGCGGAATCAAAGGATCTCCTTTCCATTTACGGAATCCCGGTGATCCCGACCAAGATCGCCACCAACGCCGAGCAGGCGGTGAGTGTTGCAGAGGAAATCGGTTATCCAGTCGTCCTGAAGCTCCTCTCGCATACCATCTCTCACAAATCGGATGTCGGCGGGGTGAAGCTGAACCTTTGCACGGCTTCGTCCGTCCGACTTGCATGGAGTCAGATCAAACAGTCGGTCGCGGCGGATGATTTCGCGGGCGTTACGGTGCAGCCGATGGTGGTGCAACAGGGGATCGAACTGATCCTCGG
>CBINJX010000724.1:0-3594 GCA_966251085.1 uncultured Verrucomicrobiales bacterium | reverse complement strand
GGGACTGGAGTGATGGCCCGGCACTTCGGCGCCACTTCGGCAAAGGCCACGTCACCGACCAGTTTCGAGCCTTTCGGGGAGGTCGGGTCGGACACGCGGTTGATGCCCACATCGATCACCACCGCGCCCTCCTTCACCATGTCGGCTTTCACAAATTCCGGCTGGCCGATTGCCGCGATCAGGATGTCCGCCGAGCGGCAGACTTCCGCGAGATTCTTCGTGCGCGAGTGAGCCACTGTGACTGTGGCATCACCGCCGCGGCCCTTCTGCATCAGAAGCAGCGCGAGCGGCTTTCCGACGATCATGCTCCGGCCGAGCACCACGACATTTGCGCCGCTGGTTTCCACGCCGCTCTCGATCAGCAATCGCTGACATCCGAGCGGAGTGCAGGGGACAAAGGCGGTGGGGTCACCCATGGCGACCTTCGCCACGTTTACTGCGTGAAAACCGTCCACATCCTTGCGCGGGTCGATCGCTGAGACCACAGCGCTTTCGTCGATGTGCTTCGGTGGTGGGGATTGCACCAGGATGCCGTGGATCGAGGGATCGGCATTCAGCTCCTGCACGAGGGCGACCAGTTGCTCCTGCGTTGTTTCAGCGGGGAGTTCGTGTTTTACCGAATGCATGCCGAGCTCCCGGCACATCTTATCCTTGGATCGCACATACGCCTGCGAAGCCGGATCCGCTCCTACCAGCACCACTGCGAGACCGGGCGTGATCCCCTTTGCCTTCAGCTCCGCGACTGCAGCGCGGGACTCTTCGTTGATCTTCTGGGCGATAGCTTTGCCGTCGATGAGGTTCATGGGCATGAAAGAGCAAATCATCTAGCCGCAGATCGTCTCGGGAGGAAAGGCAAAGTAAACCTGACCGCTTTTCTGAAGGTTGAGGGTTGTGCTGAGGGGTGCACATCGGCAGATCCGAATGTTGCAACAAGCTAAGCCAGAACTGATTGCTGATTACTGAGCATTTTCCTCCCGTGTTCACGTGCTCCGCATCGTTGGGGGCTCCCGAGGTGTTGCGAGAGGGAACCGGGACATCGAAAGTCTTTCCCGAATTTTCCGGCAATGCTACCAGTTGGTATGAACACGCTGGTGTCCCGAGAGGTATCGGTGCTGTTGGATGTGCTGGAGCAGATGTATGCTCCAGGAGAACTTCTTGACTTTCCTCAACGGATGTTCAACGCCATTCAACGGTTGCTGCCGGATGCGGTGTTGTCATTGGAAACGATAGACATACAGGACGGGAGTGCCACGAGTGCGACAAACCGCGCTCCCGAGAAGGGAGTCGAAGAATGGAGGGCACGGATCATCGAGTTGCTGCCGACTCATCCCACCCTTCCACATCTCACAAAAGATCCGTCGGCCATTGTGGCGATCTCGGACTGCATCACCCAGCGGCAGTTCAAGCGGACCGCACTCTACAACGATGTGATGAAGCCAATGGGCGTCGCTCATCAACTCGTGGTCGGTCTGCAGATTCCGAATCACGTGGCGGGAATGACCATCAGCCGGGATCTCGATTTTACCGAGCAGGAGCGGCATGTGGTTCAGATTCTCGCGCCGCATCTCGCGCTGGCGCACATTCATTCACAAAACCTGACCACCCTCCGAAGTCTTCAGGGCGCCGATATTCCCGATCCTGCAGCGCTCACTGGCTTGGGCCTTACGGCCCGCGAGGCCGAGGTGCTCCATTGGATCGTTCAAGGGAAACGCGACGCCGAGATTGCCGAGATTCTTCGATCCAGTCCGCGGACCATTCAAAAACACGTGCAGAGTGTGCTGCTGAAACTCGGTGTTGAAACCCGCACCGCGGCGAGTACGGAAGCACTGAGGCGGATCAGGGCGCGGACCTCGGGGCAGGCTTGAAAAAGGTAGTTGAGAGCAACTAACGAGCGGGGCGAGTGAAGGCGGGAAGAAAGTGCTCAGTGCTCAGTGCTCAGATGTGAGGGTGGTGGAACGGGACGCTGATCAAGGAGCGGTTTGGTGAGGGCAACCGCAAGGTGAACGTCTGTGCGGCGTGTCTTGAAATACAAAGCCCTCGTGTCGAACTCTCAGCGCGATCTCTTCAGAAATCCAAATGCCGTTTCAGGTCCCGTGCTGTACACTGGGGAATTGCACTCCTGCGTTCACGCAAATGGCGCGTACCACGGCGTGATCACCAACTCCGGCACGACGGCTCGTGGAGGTAGCTTTGCAATGGCAATTACCATGCTTGCGACATCTTCGGGTTGGAGCATCTGCGCGCGGCGTTCGGCGGATGGTGGGACGGGACGCTGATCGAGCAGGGGAGTGTCTGTGTCGCCGGGGTAAATGTTTGTGACGCGGACACCGTCTGCAAGCGCTTCGAGGTTTGCAAATGTGCCGAGGGCGCTTTGTGCGAATTTCGATGCGCAGTACGGAACGCCGGATAGCATCTGGGCGCGGCGACCGGCGACGGAGACGATGTTGATGATCAGTCCGGATCTGCGCTCGCGCATGGAAGGGAGCACCGCATGCATGCAGTTGAAAGCGCCCCGGGCATTGACATCCAGGATGCGGTCGAACTCTTCAGGATCAATATCAGCAAACGCTCGCTGGGGTGTGTTGATTCCCGCGCTGAAGACGAGGATATCCACGGGACCAATTTGTTCTGTGGTCCAGTTCACGAGTTCCATCACCTGCATGCGGTCACTCGCGTCGCACGTTTTCGTGTGAAAGAGCGCGCCAACTTCGGGAAGAGCTTTTACAGCCAGGAGCGCCTCCTCTCGACGGCCCGACAAGACAACCCGGCACCCCTCTGCCGCGAACGCTCTGCCGATCCCGAGTCCAATCCCAGTGGCGCCTCCAACGACAAGGACGACTCTCTCTTTCAGTTCGGGCATAGCGGGGGGTGGTGGCTAACGATCAATCACCCGGCCGAATTCCACGCCGTGTTTTACCATCAGCAGTTGTTTTCGGCTTTCTTTCACCGGTTCCTGCACTTGCTCAAACTCGGGCGCACCCGGGCGGTTGGAAAACGTGACACTTGCATTGATGCAATCATCCCGGAAGAGCCGCTGCAGGAGTGCGTCTCCGTGTTCGGAGGCAGCCTCTCGAAGAGCTTCGTTGACATCGCTCCCGGCCTGGACGGGAACATCCATCAGCCTCAACACGGCGGACTTCAGCCGCGCGGGTTCATCCAGGAGACTATCGAGGTCGAAGTCCGTCGCATCCAGGTAGAATATATCGCGCGTGTGCTCTCCTGTGTTGGGATTTGCCACGATGCGGATGCGCCAGTGACTGTTCATCATGTGGTCAAACTCGCACATAAAATCGTCACGGGCACTCGATGATTGCGAGTAGCGAAGTCAAACCGGATCCTATAACGGTTCCCGGATTCCTGTGCGTGGGGGAAGATGGCTGTCCCGGGTGATCGGCTTCATATTGTCGTCAGTGTCCAACTCCTTCGGATTGACCCATCCGCGAGTGAAGAAGGCAACGTCCTCGGGATCCTCCGTGGAAGCGCAACCGGAGATGAGACATGCTGTCAGCAGGGATAAAAAAAGCAGGGATAGTGAGACGCGCATGGGATTTTGGCCGGGCGCACGCGATACCACTGTGCATGGGGCAGGGGATC
>CBINJX010000723.1:0-3597 GCA_966251085.1 uncultured Verrucomicrobiales bacterium | reverse complement strand
ACGGATCAACCTACTCTCAGACAATTGGTCCAGAGGCGGCACTCTGCGGAGTTCAACAACGCAGGTGCCGCCTTCATCTTGTGGCAAGGATGCGTCAGCGGGTTTTCTCCGGATGCGCCCCGTGCAGGAGATGTCTCTCTTAAATTTAGAGCCCATCCCAGCAGGGCGTGTTTCTCTTAATCTAAATCCTCTGGAACGAAGGCGATTGAGATCAGGATTATGATTAAGAATTCCAAGGCGGCACGTCCCTCGCCTGGATGTTCGGTAAAGAGCCGCCTCCACATACGGAATCGGGCTACGCCTTAATCCAGCTTCTTCTTAGGCGGTTCGATCCGGATCTGGTTCGGATCGGCAGGCTTCGGTTCCTCCAGCCGGTTCACTTCGAAATCGGCGAGTCCTTGGTTAAAGGCAGGCGTATTCACCGCTTCCCATCCGGCTGGCACCCCGATTGCATCGCAGATGTCGCGAGCGCGGAGATAGGTGTCGAAGCTATCACGGGCGACGTAAAACCAGACGACGGTGTTGCCCGTCTTGAATCGGCGCAGGTCATTCTGGAAACGGGACGTGAGCTGCGCTGCTGCCTCGATCGCTTCCCCCTGCCCCGCACGCGGGACAAGTTGCATGTTCAGGCGGGTCCACGGTCTGTTATACGGCACCTTGATATCGAGATTACGATAGGAAAGACGCCGCTGGGCGAAGTGTTTCACGACTTTATCCTGATCGTAGATAATCTTCCTTGAGCCATCCGCAGCCTTGGTCCGCTCACGCTCCAGTCGGTCGCGAGTGGATTGCAACTCTGTCATGATCAGCTTCATGGCAGCGTCAATATCCAGATGAAAAAGCTGTCCCCCCGCGATCAGGTACCGCTCCATCTTCGCCTTTTCTGGAACCGGGCGGCTGTTGGGAATCCGGACGACTTTCCCCGCTGGCGGCGCCACCACTGGGGTGGTGTCGAGCAGTCCCTTCAAACGCTGCTGCTCAGCCAGGAGCGCACTCGCTTCTTGCTTCTCCTTCTCGACGATCTTCTTCTTTTCCTCGATCTGCTTCTGGAGGGTGTCGAGATCGAGCATCGGCACGGTGTTCTGCTTTGCAGTCGTCTCAAGTGCAGCAAGCTCCGGAGTCACCTTCTCCAATTCCTTCCGTTTTGTCTCGGTCTCCGCCACGACCGTCTGCATCAGGGCCTTGAGCTTCTCGTGCTCCTTCTTCTGCTCCGCAGCCTGCTGTGTCAGCTTCTGATGCTCCTCAACAGTGATCGGAGGCAATTCGCTGACGATCTTCTTGAGCGCGTGCGAGACGTTGATCTGCACCAGGATCAAAATGATGATCAGGATGCCGACGACATTGGTCAGCGTGTCCATGAGGGAGTCCATGCTGACTCCCGTGGAATCGCTCGTTTTGCGGCGGGCCATTTGGGGAAGTTGAGAGTTGAGGGTTGAGAGTTGAGAGCCGGGTAAGAGCGGATCGGTACGGGGTCAGCAATCAACGATCAGCAATTTCGCTGTCCGTCGGGCGGCAGCCCCACTTGGCACTCTCACTCATCACCTGGCACTTCATTGAAACCGGCTCAGGTCCACTTCGCCTTGTCCGGGAAGGGGCAGTTTACCGGTTTTTACTTCGAACTTACTTTCTGCCCAGCCAGCAGCGCGGTTGTAGGAGCCGAGGCCGTCTTCTCTCAGGAGGAAGAGGAGCATGCTCTTTGGTGTCGCCGCGACCTGGCGGAGAAATTCGTCGTAGCTGGCATCCGTGCCGATACTTCCCGAGGTAATCCGAGCGGGCTCGGCGCCGGGACGATGGATCACAATGCCACCTCCGGAACATTCGACGAAGAACAGCTTCGTATCCGATCCGGCCAGGCCGGAGCCAGTCGGCTGCACCACGAGCTTCGGTTTTGCTTCGAGGTTTGCCTTCCGTGCGGCGAGCTCCGCCTTGAGCTTCTCGATGGCGGCTTTGAGTGCCGGCTCCTCCCGCTGCATCTCCTGGATCTGGATGATCATATTCTCCAGCTCCTTCTGCAGCGCGGCATGCTCAGTCTCCAGCCGCTGTTTATCCTCGGCGGAGGAAGAGAGCACTTTCCGTAAGAGGACAAAACGCTCCTGCTTTTGCTCGAGTTCCTTGGCGAGCTTGTCAGCAGCCGCGCGATCGGCCTCCCACTGCTGTAGATCCTTCTTCTGCGCAGCCATTTCACGCCGGAGCTTATCGGCCTCTCTGGCGCGGGCAAACTCCTCGATGCTGCGTCCGTCACCGAGCGCACTCTGGACTGCCGTGAGAATGACGATCAGCAGTACCAGCGCGCCGATGAGGCAAACGAGGATGCTGAGGAACGGGAAGAGTGAAACTTCCGGATCGGAACGCGTACGTGCCTGGGCCATGGGGCGTGTGCGCGCGGATTAATTCGTCGAACGGCTGAACCAGCCCTTGCGAGCAGGCTGCACATTGAGGACCACCTGTTTCTCGCCGAGAACGGTGAGCGCCTTGTTGAGCGCATCGATGCCGAGGGCGAGTCCGCCGATGTATTTCTCCACGGCCATGGTGCTCGAGTTCAGCGTTTGCGCAGTCTGTGAGGTGAGTCCGTTCAATGCGGTGCCGAACTGTTCCTCCACGCGCTGCTGATGCTGCTGGGCGCGGTTTTCGAGCTGCCCTACGGCATCCTGCACAACGCTGCTGACCGTGCGCAGATCCTCCACGAGCTGTTGCTGGGCGGTGACGAAATCCGAGAGCATCTGGGCAAAGGCCGCTGGGTTCGTGACGAGTTCATTGATCTGCGCCCCGTTGATTCCGCCGTCGTTCAGGCGTGGCAGCACGTTCTCGCTGCAAAACGCGTCGATGTCGTTGAGGCAATCCTCCTCCCGTTTCTGCATCGCGCTCATCGGGAAAATGAGCAGCATACTCAGGATGAGGCCCAGGAGCGTCGTATTGAAAGCCGTCGCCAAACCGCCGGTGATCGTGCCGACCGCGGCTTTCATCGCATCCATGTCCGTGAGATCCGCCGAGCCGAAACCAGCCATCGCGAAGGAGAGACCGAGAACGGTGCCGATGAAACCCAGAATCGGGATCGCCCAGAGGAAAACTTTCAGCAGGGCGTAGCTTCCTGCGATTCGATTGGCATCCACTCCGGATTGCGCCTCCATGAGCGATGCCACTTCGCTGTTGCTCGTGCGAGCTTCAAAAAGCTCCAGCGCCTTGCGAGTCCGGTTCACCATCATGCTGTCGCGGAGCCGCTCCGGCAGACGGTAGAGGCTGTCGATAAAAGTGCCGACGTTGGCAGGATTGATCTGTTCGCCGATTCGCTTTGGCAGGATATCGAGCAGCATCGCGTCCCTCTGCTGCTTGGTTTTCTGGTTCTTCAGGAAGAGGATGCCGAGCCCCCAGAAGAATAGAACGAACTCCGCATAGTTCACCCATCCACCGGAGAAGAAAATCTGACCGACAAAGGTTTTCCGGATCGTATAGAGCAGACCGACCGTCACCAGCATCCCCGCCAGACCGAAGCCGAGGCTTCGCCACGCACTGACATTGGAAGGATCCGTTTCCGGCCATCCGCCCCGCTTGCGGCTGGCGCCTGCGGGAGCTGAACCGGCGGTTGGACGTTCTGCTGGA
>CBINJX010000722.1:0-3597 GCA_966251085.1 uncultured Verrucomicrobiales bacterium | reverse complement strand
CCGGGGTGCGCGGACGGCACGGCACCACATGCATGCCGTAGTGACGGCAGAACTCGGCCAGCTTCGGGTTGATCTCCGGATCAAACCAATCGGCCCTGAGCACCGCCGCCTTGAGATTATCGATGTTGAGCATCAAGGGCGCGCCACCAAAGCTGCGGATCGCATTTTCCAGACAGCGCAGGAAGGTCTCGGTATCCTGCCGTAGGACCGCCTCGCTGTAGCCCTTGCGCGACCAACTCAACACCACCCGCAACACCCAGGTGCGCCGCCCCTTGCTGTCAGTTCGCTCGTAGATCGGCGCTCTCAGCCCAAAGTCCACCTGCGCTTCCTCTCCGGGCTGACACTCCATGCGCCAGATCCGTTCGGGTTGTCTCTCCTTGAGCTTGCGCACGAAGCGCTGCACCGACTGGTAGGAGTCGCTGAAGCCGTGTCCCGCCACCAGCTCCTGGTAAATGCGCTGGGCGCTCAGGCCCGCCTCGACCTGCTCCTCAATGGCAGAGGCAAACTGCTCGCACCGACTCCTTCGTCCCGCGCCGGTCCCGGCAATCGAAATGGCCGGTTTTGCTTCGCCGGACTCCTCCGGGCCGGTGATCGAAACCGCTTCCTCCGGCTCCGGATTACTCCCAGAGCCGGGAATCGAAATGGCGGGTTTTGACGCTTCCGTAACACCAATGCCGGTAATCAGAATGGCTGGTTTTACCCGCAGGCGCAGATACCGCCCCACCGTCTCTCGGTCTATCCCAAGCTCGCGGGCAATGCGCCGCCGAGACCAACCCTTCTCCGCTAAACTGTAAATGGTTGTTTGAAGGCTCACTTTGAGGACATTCGACATGCCCCATTCCCTCTGCTCTTACGCAGCGGAAGGGAGCTGTTTTGCGCTCCAAAAAGTGGCTGGTTTTGACGCCCTTAATTTCGATTATCCCTGGCTGGTTTTGAGTGATCGCTGACATATGCGGTCTTGGCCTCTCCGTACCGCTCGCAAGCTCATGCGAGTACACAGACCCGGGCTCTCGAATTGGGTCTTTCTCCGGAAGAATGCGGAGTAAACCGGACTTTGCAACTTGCTCCCAGTCATGTCCGCTGATCCGCGCAAGCCTCGCAGCCCGATTGCCGAAGCAGCGGGATAGGACCGTTGCCTCGGTTGACCCATTCAACTTACTGACAAATCCTAACGCTTGGCCTGAACTGCACCAGCAGGTTCCCCGGCCTCAATCTGCAATGTGAACGGAGCAAACTTGCTCTCACCGCCGATCTGCACCTGCGCGAAAAGACGAACGAGCCCAGGCTGCTCCGGCATCAGGTGGAATTTCAATTCTCCTGCTCCACGATCCGTTGCCTTGGTTGGCTCCTCACCCATCGGGTGAATGTGCGCGATCGTTTTGTAGTCTTCGCTGAATCCGACAATGTGGGCATAAGCGCCCATAATTGGTTCCAGGCTTGGGAATATTTGCCCGTTCGCCTCCTTCACCGTCAGCGTACCGAGAATGGCTTCCCCTGCCTCAAGCGGATCTTTGAAACTCAAGGTGTAGGTTAACCCGTCGAGCGTTGTCGTGAGTGTCTCCGTGCGGTTTGTAAGAACCGTTGACTCTCCATGTGCGGGGAGATCTCCAATAACATACTCTTGTTCCTTACTGCTCGTTGGGACGAGATCCGCCCAAATACGATAGGGACCAGCCGTTTGAGGCGTGAAGCTGAAGGCATATTCCCCGGATTTGCCCGTGGGTTTCGGATGCTCGTGGTGATAATCCGTCAGGCTGGGATCAATGACGAGAAGGTGGATTTTTTCCGTATGCGCCTCCTCTAAGTGATCGAGCGCCACTGGCGCCCCGTCCTTTGTGGTAATCCGGACTGTTACATCGGCCTTCTGGCCAATCGTCAGCGGCTTAGCGGACCTCACCGATATTTGCATCGTCGATTCCTTCTTCGCCGCCCCATGGTCATGCGCTCCGGCCCCATGGTGTTCATGTCCACCAACGGTCCCGGCCGGGACAGCGACGGTCTTCAAAGCATCCGCGGGATACTGCGCCTCGATCAGCTTCAAACTTGCGACGAGTTTCTTCAGCTCTGCTTCAGTCTTGGGCTGATTGCCGTCATCAGATGCTCTATGCACATTGCCGGAGAAGGTGACTGCCTGCTTGAGCGCGGCATCCAACCGTTTCACTTTATCTCCGGTGACAACAGTGCTGTTTCCCTGAAGGAACTGGAGTGCCGCCCGCACCTTTTCTTCGGCTGGATGCACGGACTTCAGATCCTTTGCGCTGACCAAGGTTTGAATTTCCTGCACCGCCCCTTGAAGGACTGCCCAAGCTTCGCCGACTGACGTGAACTTGCCGGCCGCGGCAGGGGCAGCCGCATGCCTGGCATGAGCCGCTTTCTGGCTGTGATCTTCGGTGTGCGCAGAAACGCTTGTCGTGCTGGTGAGCGACATCACCGTTGCAGCGAGCAACAGACGTTGAATGGAATGTTTGAGGATGAAAGGAACGGGCTTCATTTCGCCTGCAATGCCTCCGCTGGATACTGCGCTTCTACGAGCTTCAGCGCTCCCTTGAGTTTTTTGAACTCAGATTCCGTCTTGGCTTGATCGCCAGCGTCCGAGGCATGGTGGACACTGTCCGCGAGTTTGGTTGCTTGAGAGAGCGCAGACTTCAGCCTGGTTGCTTTATTCCCTGTGACCATGGTGCTGTTCGCATCAAGGTACTTGAGAGCGCCAGTGATTTTCTGCTCCGCCTCGTGAATCGGTTTGAGGTTCTTTTCTGCAGTCAGCCCTTCAATGGTCTTGATACCCTCCTGAACAGCAGCCCAGGCGGCCCCAACTGAAGAGTATTTGGCGGCTTCCGCATGTACGTCTGCATGGTCGCCTTTACCTTGTTCGGCAGCCAGGACGGTTGGCTGCCATACAAAAGCCGAAATGGAAACGGCTGTTACAAGCAGACCCGCAGCTAGCTTCCGAGGGAGAAAAAATGGATTGTCCATCAGAGGTAACAACGAGACCAGTGAGCGTTTCCCTCAAAGTTTTTCTCCTTTAATCCGGGGCCACCGTCCCACCTACCATCGTTCTAGTCTAAGGCTTCGACCTTCTTCATTGACTCGCAGCCCCTAAAGAAAACGCCGATCCTGCCCGCAAGAAGGATTAATGGAACGGGTTTCGTAGGGATCAGGTTCGAGAGGTCACCGTACAGAAAACCCCGTGGCCACGATAGCAGGACCACGGGGTAATAAAGGAAAGCACCTGATTTTACCGATGGCCATCCGGCCCCTGGTTCATCTCTCGATCGTTTGTCCCTGAAAGTACAGGCTCTGCCATTCGAGCATGAGTCATTCGTGGCTCGATCACCGCTTCAGGTATGGTCCGGGCAACACTCTTACGCGCAAAGCGCCAGAACACGAGCGGCGTCACAATGAAGTCCAGCAGCGTCGAAGTGAAGATGCCACTGAAGATGACAACAGCAACCGGATGCAAAATCTCGCGACCGGGTTCACCCGCCGCAAGAACGAGTGGAACGAGTGCCAATCCAGCGGTGAGCGCTGTCATGAGCACCGGAACGAGGCGTTCCTGCGTGCCACGAATGACCATGTGCTGTGTGAACTTCTCCCCCT
>CBINJX010000721.1:0-3604 GCA_966251085.1 uncultured Verrucomicrobiales bacterium | reverse complement strand
TCGCGTGGCCCTGGCGGTGCGTGTCCGTCTGGAGCGCTGGCAGCCTCATCGCGATCCTTCCTCGCAGCCTTGCGCGAGAGCTTCACACGACCCTTCTCGTCCACACCGATGCACTTAACCCAGATGACGTCGCCAACTTTCACGACGTCCTCAGTCCGCTTCACGCGGAAGTCGGCGAGTTCAGAGATGTGGACCATGCCGTCCTTGCCGGGCAGCACTTCGACGAAGCAGCCGAACTCCTTGATGGAGACGACGCGGCCTTGGTAGATCTCGCCCACGGTGATCTCCTTGGTCATGCCAGTGATGATCTGCTTGGCGCGAGCCATGCCCTCCGGGTTGTTCGAATAGATGTGGACCGTGCCGTCGTCGTCGACGTTGATCTCGCATCCGGTCTCGGCCACGATGCCCTTGATCGTCTTGCCACCAGGTCCGATGAGCAGGCCGATCTTGTCGGGGTTGATCTTGACCGTCTCGATCCGCGGAGCGTAGCGGCTGAGTTCGGAACGAGGAGCGCTGAGCGCGTTATTCATCACTTCGAGCACCTGACCGCGCAGGCGGCGGGCTTCGAAGATCGCCTCGGCCATGATCTTGTGAGAGACGCCAGGGAGCTTCAGGTCGAGCTGGAAGCCCGTGATACCTTCATCGGTACCGCAGAGCTTGAAGTCCATGTCGCCGAAGTGATCCTCGGAACCGATGATGTCCGAGAGCATCGCGTAGCGAGCGAGGGTATCGCCCTGATACTCGGTCACGAGGCCGACGGAAATGCCGGCCACCGGCTTCTTGATCGGCACACCTGCGTCCATGAGTGCGAGAACGCCGGAGCAGACAGTCGCCATCGAAGTGGAGCCGTTGGACTCCATCACTTCCGACGACACGCGGATCGCGTACGGGAACTTGTCCACCGGAGGAATCACCGGCTCGATCGAACGCTCGGCAAGAGCGCCGTGACCGATTTCGCGGCGGCCAGGAGAACCGGTACGGCCGGTTTCACCGACGCTGAACGGCGGGAAGTTATAGTGCAGGATGAAACGCTTCGTGGTCTCGCCGCCCGTGTAGGCGTCGAGTTCCTGAGCTTCATCCACAGTACCGAGCGTAGCGAGCGCCATCGCCTGGGTCTCACCACGGGCGAAGAGAGCGGAACCGTGCGAACGCGGCAGCAGACCGACCTCTGCGCTCAGCGGACGGAGTTGGTTGAGCGTACGGCCATCCATACGAACCTGCTTGTCGAGAATCGAGACGCGGAACGCCTTCTTCTGCAGGTAGTCGAACGCCTGGGAAACTTCAAACGGAGTCGCCTCGGGATAACGCTCCTTGATCGCGCCTTCCACTTCCTTGCGGAGAGCCTCGACAGCCTTGCCGCGAGCAACCTTGCTCGGGGTGTAGAGAGCGGCTTCGATGCGGTCGCCTGCGACAGCGTACGCGACTTCGAGCAGCTCTTCCTTCACGAGCATCAGGTCCACCTGACGCTTCGGCTTGCCAACCTTGGCGGCGAGTTCCTTCTGCGCGTCGATGATCTTGCGAGCTTCGCCATGGGCGAACTCGAGCGCCTTGACGAACTCCTCTTCCGGAAGCTCAAGGGCGGAACCTTCGATCATGATCACGTCGTTTTCCGTACCGACGTAAACGAGATCGAGATCGCTCTCGAATCGCTCGGAGTGCGTGGGGTTTGCAACGAACTGACCACGGATGCGGGCAACGCGCACAGCGCCGATCGGTCCCGCGAACGGAATATCGGAAACCATCAGGGCCGCTGAAGCGCCGTTGATGGAGAGCATATCCGGATCATGCTCACCGTCCGCGGAAAGGAGAACGGAGATGATCTGGGTATCGTAGTAATAACCTTTCGGGAAGAGCGGACGCAGAGGGCGGTCCGTCATACGCGCCGTGAGAATCTCCTTCTCAGTCGGGCGACCTTCACGGCGGAAGTAACCGCCGGGGAATTTACCAACCGCCGCGGCCTTTTCGCGGTAATCAACGGTCAGCGGGAAGAAGTCCTGGCCTTCCTTCACGCGCGTCGCGGAGACGGCGGTAACGAGAACGATGGTCTCGCCGGAACGGACAGTGACCGCACCATCAGCGAGTTTGGCGAGCTTGCCTGTCTCGATGATGATGGGGGAAGAGCCGACATGGCTCGTGACATTATGGATCATGTTTTCTGTGATGATCGGCACCGTCCACTTCCTGGCCCGTAGCCCAGCCCCCTCCGGGCTGAGATCTGCATCCGAGACGTGTGCGAGAGCTTCTCAAGAGAAGAATCCGCTCCCAGCTTGAGAAGGCTGGGCTCCGTCCAGGCAAGAGGAACAATCTTGGCGCCGATTCGATCGGTTTTCGATCACGCCCTCGTCACGGACCGAAGGGCAATCGGTTGCTTTCTAAAGAGTTCGCCCCCGAGTTTTCGGGGGCGAAGCAATCCGTGAAATCCTTACGGCGTATTACTTACGCAGGTTCAGCTTCTCGAGAGCGGCCTTGTAACGGTCATTCGAGGTCCGCTTCAGGTAATCGAGGAGCTTGCGGCGGCGAGCCACCAGCATGAGGAGGCCGCGGCGCGAGGAGTGATCCTTCGAATGCGTCTTGAAGTGCTCGGTCAGCTGGTTGATACGCTGGGTGAGCACGGCAATTTGCACGTCGGCACTCCCTGTGTCCTTGTCATGCATGCGGAGCGCCTGGATGTCCTGAGTATCTGTCATATCGAAATTTGTAGAGCGCGGAAGTATGTGCAGGATCTGATAACTGGCAAGCAGTTAAACAGAGAATATTTAACCACCCCCTCTCGTTCTCTCTTCAGAAATTCAGAAGAAAGGGGTGTTTCGTGGCCGCTAGCGACCGTTCACTGGTGTTTGGAATGAACCTGCAAGCAGTGTGCGGTAGTTTTTGCAGGGATGCAAGCAGGCAAACTGCGGGTGAGAGGTGAGCGGTGAGAGGTGGGCTGGCGCAGGAGTGAAGCACTTTTGGGAATTGATGCGTTCTTAATCGGCAGCAGATCGCAGGTGATTACTCAGCTTCAGCGATAAACCCTCTCGCCGCGGGATGCTTCTGTGGCCAAAAAACGCCAAAAAGTACGCAACGAGGAAAAAACCGTCAGTCGCGAGGGTTTTTCCTTCATCAGCGACGGTTCAAGCTTCGAGATGAGGGTTCAACCCTCGTCCGCGAGGGTTGAACCCTCATCTCGTCACTCCCGACATCCGCGCCGAAGGTCAAACCTTCATCGTCGAGGGTCTAACCCTCGTCTCCGGGAATGCGACTATCGCGACGAGGGTCCAACCCTCGCGAGCGAGGGAAAAACCCTCGCGACTGACGGTTTTTTCCTCATCGGCACTTTTTCGGGTGTTTTGGGAGAGTGTTCCTATTTGGGAAAGCCGACTGGGAGGACGGATGGGAGTCATAGGACAGATAGGACTCATGGGAATAGCATCATCCCAGATGGGATATGGATCTTTGCGCCAGCCCCACCTCTCACACTCTGAACGTTGTGGGTTGAATATCCCCGCAAGGTCCCCTTTAACTTACCGCCCTTTCCAAATATGAGCGCCGAATTCGACGTCCGCTACGCCGCCCAACTCGCCCGGCTGAATCTGAGCGAGGAGGAACTGGCAAAGTATCAGGC
>CBINJX010000720.1:0-3605 GCA_966251085.1 uncultured Verrucomicrobiales bacterium | reverse complement strand
TGCGCATCCGAGCCGCTGACTTTTTATTCGTCGGCTTCACGGTGAATCGATAGGCACCCGGACGAGCCACGGCGCGTTGGAATGTCACCATTGTGTCCATCAACTCCCTGCTCAAATTCTTGAGCTCCGTTCTCGTCTCCAGATTCCTGCTGCGGATCTGCTCGCTCATCCACAGCTTGTCACGAGAATCGACAAGCTCCTTCACGATGAGCGACTGCGCATCCCACGGCCCGCCGGGTTCGAGCGGTTTTGCTGTCATCGTGGAAATGTTTAGACCTCGCGCCAATCTCGATGCTGTGGTCTTCCCCAGAGACCTGCCGTTGGCTGAGATCTCGTAGTCGCCCGGCGGCAGGTTTTTGATCGTCAACATATAGCGGGCGATTCCGTCGGGTATGGGCACCCAGCGAAAATCGAATCCGCTGAACCCACCCAGAGTCATCGGTAACCCTTCGTCTCTGCGAACGAACGTAAAGCCGTCTTCCTGCTTTTCGATCTCCGTAACCGTGCATCCTTGAGTACTCAGGAGAGTTCCAGCTTCGGCATCCAGTTCGGCGGATGAAACATCCTCGGGGGCGCCAAGCCCTTTGAGCAGCGCGTAAGCCATGGCGAGTTGCCCGAGGTCTGAGAGGTGAACTCCATCGCTCACGTGGAGGTGGGTATGCTTCTTCTTGTCGGTCTCCTTCTCGTTCGCCGCCACGATCCGCCGCTGTATTTCCCGCATGCCACGCTGGATGTCCACAGTCTCCGCACCGAGCGATTTCGCGAGCGCGAGCCCTTCGTCAGTCATCCGCTGGAGAAAGCCATTCTCGGCCTCGTCAGGGGCTATATCTGTGATAGCCGGCGAACAGATGATCGGCCGCACGCCCCGGCTCCGGCACTGCTCGATGATCTCCCGGATCCCGGTGAGATAGCGCTGTTTGCTTTCGTCATTCGCTTTCACTCCCCATGCGATGTCATTGATCCCGAATGCCACGGTCACAACCGTCGCTCCCTTGCTGAAGACATCGCGCTCTAGCCGTTTCAAGGACCGCGCGGCCGTATCGCCGCCTTCCCCCGCGTTTACGAACCGCACTTGGCGCTCCGGATACCGCATCAGGGTGTAATGCTCTACGATCTTGGTATAACCACGGGCTGCCGTGATGCTATCGCCCAGGAATGCCACTGTGTCACCGTCCCGGAAGGCAAAGTCGCCGTGAGCCAGTGTGCTTATCAGGCTAAAGAACAAAGGGAAAAATCGGAGTGGCTTAAGCATGTGAATGTCAGTTGTGAAGTTGCTCCCTTGGCTGCAGCGATGCATTCTCTTCGTCGGAAGTAGGTGAACAATCAGCCGAAAGTCATGCCATAGTCATGGCGTGGCATGACCATAAGGTACTCTGTCGGAGTGCGGGTGGAGGTGGCTGCCCTGCTCTTGGATCCAAGCGGGAGGAACGCCTCTTTGGCAGTTCTCATACTCAGTACTACAGAAGATTGATTTGGGGGGGGCGCTGTTTTGGAGTTGTTACCCATTAGCAACTTTCTGCCATCCAAAGGTTAGGGAGGAAACGTATGGTATTGTCAGAGGTGATATAGGTGATGAACAGTGCTTCTTCTGAATCCCCTTTACGGATCTTTCTGGTTGAGGATCACGAATGCACACGCTGTGCCCTTACACGTTATCTGGAGCATCGCGGGCATACTGTGCTGAGTGCTACGGCAATGAGAGAAGCCCTGGAGGCTTTGCCGGAAGCTGGCTGCGCCGTGCTCCTCAGCGATATCTGCCTTCCCGATGGCAACGGCTGGGAGTTACTGAAGCAGGTGAAATCTGCTTCGCCTCTCTTCCCGATTGCTATGAGTGGTTATGCACGGAGAACGGATTGTGCGACGAGCGCATCGGTCGGCTACCGTGGCCACCTGCGGAAGCCGTTTCCATTGGACGAACTCGACGCGCTCCTGGCAGAG
Source organism: uncultured Verrucomicrobiales bacterium (assembly GCA_966251085.1). Taxonomy (GTDB): domain Bacteria; phylum Verrucomicrobiota; class Verrucomicrobiia; order Chthoniobacterales; family Chthoniobacteraceae; genus CBINJX01. The sequence goes on along the minus strand of CBINJX010000720.1, from coordinate 1,667 downwards.
GCGGCTCAGGAGATGGGCTGCGCAAAGGCGGCGCCAGTGGGTTCGACGGAATAGTCGCTGATGTTATGAACACTCGGCGCCCTCGCCGGAGAACCGTCGCAAGTCCGGAATCAAGTACCCGGCACTGTGCTCGAGGACATCCCGTCCTGATCTTCCGATGAGGAAGTGTCCGCCGCATTCGCAGCGGGCATCTGCGTTCAAGACTTCACGCAGCGTGGTCTCGATGCTTCGGCCGCAGGTATCTCACCATACCTGATGGTAGATGCTATCAAGTGGTCCACCTATCCTCATTGCGTAATCCACTTGAACATCGTTGAAGCCGATGCTGCGCAGGCGGGATTGCAAACGATTGTGAAGCATGGAGGGGGATATGTATGAGCCAGAAACGCCGTGATTTCGATGAGGGGTTCCCCTCTGTGGCTTCGCTCCCCGTATACGCGCGGTTTTCATCGGGCAGTCTGGATGGTGGATCTTTCATGGGGCTGACACCGTGATCCCTTGCCCTCCGGGGCACAGCGCACCTTTTGGACCTAAATGTCAGCCGTGAGTAGCGTCATGCCACGCTTTCCCGTGAGCAGTTTGAACCCCTTTGGTTGGCTCAGAACGGCGGCAATCGCTCTCGCGATGGCCAGCGGCCGCTCTGCTGCTCCTGCCAGGCTGGTAAATCGGTCGTGAGAGAAGCGGATGATGAGGTCCGCGGATACTTCCTTTTCGAGACACGAGAATCCTCGCTCCTGCATCTGTTTGAGAGCTTCCTCCGCCCAGCGGTCGTTGTCGTGATACCATCCCGTGGTCTCTGAAAGATCTTCCCAGAGAAGGGGAGTAAGCCGGTGCTTCAGGAAGATCATTTCCATAGGCGTGACGCTTAGGCTGTGAGAGGGAAATCGCTTATAGTGGCACCTACGGATGTGGCGGCCTCGAGATTCAATGGGGTATGTACCTTCCCCGGATCTACTGACTCGCGCGCCGTGGAGCAAAGCTGCAGGGGATCTTCAGGTGCAGCTTCACCTTTCACCTCTCACCGCCCGCTACGCCAGCAACTCCTTCACCACATTCCCGTACACATCGGTGAGCCGGTAGTCGCGGCCGCCGTGGCGGTAAGTAAGCTTCGTGTGATCGAGGCCGAGGATGTGCAGGATGGTCGCGTGGAAATCGTGCACGTGGACTTTGTTCTCCGCGACGGTGGCTCCGATCTCATCGGTCTCGCCATATGCGATGCCGCCCTTCGCACCGCCACCCGCCATCCAGGAGGAGAAGCAGGCGCTGTGATGGCCGCGGCCTTTGGTGCCATCGACTCCCGGTGTGCGGCCGAACTCGGTGGTCCAGACGACGAGGGTATCGTCGAGCATGCCGCGACGCTTGAGATCACGCAGCAGCCCGGCAATGGGCTGATCGATGTTCTTGGCGTGCTTTGCGTGTTCGGCCATGTCGCCGTGCTGATCCCAGTTATGGCTGGAGCTGCCGTCCACGAGTTCCACAAAACGCACCCCACGCTCGGCAAGACGGCGGGCGACGAGGCATTGCCAGCCGAAGCCATCGGTCTGGCCGCGCTTCATTCCATAAAGATCGAGCGTTTCATCGGTTTCCTTCGAAAGATCAAACACCTCGCTCGCCTCCGTCTGCATGTGAAATGCAGTCTCGAAGGTGCGGATGCGCGCGGCGAGGTT
>CBINJX010000719.1:0-3605 GCA_966251085.1 uncultured Verrucomicrobiales bacterium | reverse complement strand
ACCCCGTTTCCGGTGGTATGCGCTCGTTCCTCGCGCAAACCAACCGGCTACCTTCCTGGTATCCCTCCGGGATCAAGACAGCGCTCGGCGAGCATTGATACGTCAAATGCGAACAGCCATTTCGCCTTTTTGCGCTCACATCTGAGCACTGACTTCTGAGTACTTTCTTTTCGCCTTCGGCCCCGCTCGTTGGCTGCTCTCAACCCTCAACTCTCAACCGCCGTTTTCCGGTTTAAGCGGCTTACCTCTCGATGCGATACCTCAGAAAGCACTCTCCCTCGGAGACTTCCATGCTTTCCAAGGTGCATCGGTGCGAGTGGGGAAGGTGCTGGTTAGCGATCCCGGTGAGTGTGGGGGCTTTGGCTCCGCCGAAGATGCGAGGACAGAGCGTCAGGTGGGCCTCATCTACAAGGTCCTCGGTCAGGAGCGACCGGAAGATCTGGCCGCCTCCTTCACAGATCAGCTTCTGCACGGAATACTCGTGACGCAGCGTTTTCATCATTTCCCGCAGGCTCACGGTTTTGTCTTGGGCCAGATGCAGTTGCGCTCGTCCAGTGAGCGCTTCCCGAACCGAATCCGGCATCCGAGAGGTGGAAAAGATGACGATCGGTGAAAAGGTTTTCTCAAAAAGCGGAAGCGTGGGATCGATCCGGCCGGAGTTGGTGAGAAGGACGCGCAGGGGATACTCGCACTGTCCACGGGCAAGGCGTTCTGCTCTCAGTTTTTCGTCGGGCAATCCCATTGTCATCCGGTCTGCCGTGACAGTGGTAACGCTCGCGAGAACCGCATCGCCCCGAGAGCGGATCTCGAGAAGGCGGTTCTTGTCGCGTTTGGAGGAGAAATCAGAGGGGGTTTGATTGCGCGTGGAAATGCGCCCGTCCCAGGTAATGGCAAAGTTGACGCTGATGAACGGGCGGTCTTCAGGCATGGCGACAGACAAAGGACTTGCTCAGCGGCGGGACTCGTCTTCCTCTTCCTCCAGCGCGATCTCCGTCTCTGCGACTGCATGTTCCGCCTGGGCCACCTGTTTCTGGATATCCCGGATGCGGGCGCGTCCGGAGGGGCGATAGAAGAGATAAAGCGCGCCGCCGATTGCTCCCGATACGGCCATCAGAAGATAACCCGCGGAAGAGGTGACAACCGCCACAGCTGCGCTCACGCCCGAAAGTTTCCCCAGAAAGATCTGGAACAAGCCTTCCCGCACCCCGAGTCCGCCCACGCTAACCGGGAGAGCGGTGATCGTGCTGACCACGGGCATGATGGTGAAAAGCTCGCTGAGCGAGGGGATCCGGATTCCCGGCAGGGCCAGTGACCGCGCAGCGCAGTAGAACGTCGCAAAGAAGCCCAGATGCGCGAGAACCGAGATGGCGAGGCTTGCGACAGACACCGGCCATGCGCGGCTGTAGAGATTGTAAGCCAGCGAGAACTCCGCCAACCGATCCCGGCCCGGGAACCGCTCCGGAAGCCGGTGGGCGAGATTCAACCCACTGACCACAAACGAGAAGCCGATCGCCAGCAGGCAACCGCCGAGGATTGCAAGTGCGGTCCAGACATAACCTTTTGTGGCCAGTGACATGGTGAGCCAATCCCACTGAAAAGCGATGATCACGCCTGCAAGGAGCACCATCGCCACCAGTCCGAAAAGCCGATCCACGAGTACGGAGAGCAGAGCCTGGATCTTCTGCCCCGGGGTTTCCTTGAGCAGGTAAAAGATCTTCACGACGTCTCCACCCGTCCCGCCCGGGATGAAGAAGTTGAAGAATACACCGATGAAACCCAGTGCATAGATGCGCCGCCAGGTGAGTTGAACGCCCTGGACTCGCAATAGCAGTTGCCAGCGGACCGCAGAAATCACCTCCACGAGCACATAAACCAGAGCACCGGCAATCAACCAGGCCTCATTGGCCCTCGTAATCACCTTTACCATTTCCGCACGCTTCTGCGGATCGCGGAGGAGTAGATAGAGCACCCCGAGCGTAACCGCGATCTGGAGCAGGGTGAGCAGCGTCTTCTTCATTGTTCTTTCACTGGCACGCAATCAAGGAATGAGTGTCTGTGCCCGGCGTGGGAGCCGGGCATTCACTCAGCTACTCCAGATGAATCGTGCGGACTGATTTCCTAAGGCCCGAACTTCTGAATCCACTTGTCTCGGGCCTCCATAATTTCCTCGCGAGTCCGACGCGGACTCATCTCAAAGACAAACAACGTCTTCTCCTTCTCTGGGAGCAGGGCGACTAATTCGTCGTACGGCACATCCCCGGTAAATGGAGCCATGTGGTCGCGGCCCGGCCATTGGGTGTCGTGGAGATGACAACCGAGAAGGCGGGGCGCCACCATCGACATCCACTCCACGTGGTCGAGGAAACCGATATTGTGTTTTACATGCACGTGTCCGAAATCGTGCCAGTAGCCGACGTTCGGGATGTTGAATTCATGCAGGATCTCCAGCATCTCGCGCTCGCTGGGGATTTCCTCGAAGGAGTGCCGGCTCTCGATTCCCAGTTTGATTCCCTTTTCGCCAGCGTAATCGGCGATGCGCGTCAGGCAATCCTTCGCCCGCTGATAATGCCGCTCTGCCAATCCCTCGCGCTTCCGGACGGCTTCGAGTTTCCGCCTCACGAAGTCGCGCGAGTTGCTCATGCCGACTCCTGCCATGCGGACCAGTTTGTCGGTGTAATCATCCATCGGGACCCGGCCCATATGGAGCACGATGAGGGGCGCGTTGAGTCGCACCGCAAAATCGATCGTCTGGAAAGTCAGCCGGATGGCGCGATCACGCTCCCGCTGGTCCGGGGAGGAAAAGATGTAGCAATCGGGGGAGGGGCGGGTGATTTCTACGGGCAGGGGGCAGAAATTATGGAGGGAGGAAAACTGAATCTTCCCTTTATCAAACATCTTCTGGATTCCCTCGACCAGGGTCAGGCGGGTCCCATGCCCGAGTTCCACGCGCTCAAAGCCCATATCGAGGATCTCTTGGATCATCGTCTCGCCATCGTGATGACGTGTGGAATTCCAGCAGGTCGAGAAAGAAAGCATGGGGTAGAGTTGAGCGTTGTTCCCTGAAGCCTGCAACTCGTCAAGCAGTTGGGTGGGATGTTTGGTTGCGGGTTGAGGGACACAATAGCGCGGATCGGGAGGAGTAGTCCGGGATCGACGCGTTAGATGGAGAGGTTTGGAAAAAGAAAGAGCCGAGAGCTTGTGGCTCCCGGCTCTATTCGGTGAGTCTTCTTAGTCTCGCACCTATCCGCTTATCGCGCCCAGGTAATCAAGCGCAGCTCATGGTCCTGAGTAAGGTTCGGGTGCGTCGGGATTACCCGCACGCTCAAACCATACGAACCGCTTTCGCGAGCCGGGATCGTGCCGCGGTAGAGATAACGGCCGTGGTCCAGTTGACCTGCCTGTGAGAGCGATTCCATGCTCGGATTGCAGATTTCATTATTCTCCGTTTCTCCGAAATAAGCCTGCACGGTCACGTACTCCGGAGCGATCGGCCCGAGGTGGACCACTGCGGAGACTTCCACGGTGTCGCCCACGGCGATATGCCCGTTGGAAGAACTGCCCAGTTTCACATCAGTGATGTGGATCTGTGGCCAGGCCTTGCGGAT
>CBINJX010000718.1:0-3606 GCA_966251085.1 uncultured Verrucomicrobiales bacterium | reverse complement strand
AGATCCACTCAGCAAACTAAAACAACATTTGGTCCAAAAATCGGTTGCACCTCACGCTCCGTTTTTCGAAAGGAACGATGGGTAATCGGGAAGTAACGTTGCTTCGATCCGAAGGAATGATGCTTCCGAAATAAGCAATGATCCTTCCCATTTAAGGAACGTTCCTTAAATCCGATGGGTCGTTCCTTCCGGTTTAAGGAACGATTGATAAATCGGAAGGATCATTCCTTCGAATCGATGGAACGTTCCTTACCTCGGAAGGGTTGTTCCTTCCGATGGAAGGAACGATGCTTAAATTTTAGGAACGATCCTTAAATTTAAGGGGGTGGGTGCCTCTTCTGGCACGGAAGCTGAATTGTTCGAGAGCTAGGAAAGCCGCGAGTGGCCGTTCGTCTCGAAGAGCGCCTGCGATGCGCCGTCCCGGCTCGGGATCTCCTCCTCGGCTGGCTCCGGTGAAACAAATTTCGCCAGTGGCAGCACCAGGTGACCTGGCAGCGGCCGGACGCGCTCTTGGATCCGCGGAGCGAGCTGCTTTGCCACGGGATAAGCTCCTGCCATCATCTCCAGCTTGGCATCGAGATTGTCGATGTGATGGAGCGCCCATGCTTCGGGTGTCTTGGGTACCACGGGTGAGCCGAATTCCAGCTGGCCATGATGCGCCGCCAAAAGATGGAGAAGGTGCATCCGCACATCCTCATTGGCGGGCTTCAGGGACCCCCAGCTCTTTTTCGCTTCCTCAGTGTTTACGAGCTTCCGCCAGAGCGCGTTCACCAGCTCGATGCCGATGGTGATGTGGCCGAGCATTTCACCCATCTCGCTATACGGCATGGTAAAGCCGTCGGCGGGCATGGAGTTTTCCCAGAGTTTGCCGCTGTCGTGGAGGAGGACGCCGAGCACCATCAGGTCCCGGTTCAGGTGCGGGTACACGCCGGAGATGGTCACCGCGAGACGCATCATCTGGGCGACATGCTCGACGAGGCCGCCACGGCGTGCGTGATGATTGAACCGAGCGGCGGCGGTGCGGCGGAAACGGTCGCCGTAGTCCGAGAGAAACAGTTGTCCGATCGCGCGGAGTCGGGGATCTCTCACCTGCCCGAGCTCGCTCGTGATGTATTCGAAGTCGGCTGTTTGTTTGGCGCGCAGCTCCGGCGGACCGGCGAGCAGATCATCGCGCTCCTCTTTGGTGAGGGGGCGGCAGGTCCAGCGTTTTGCATCGAGTCCAAAGGCACCGCTGAAGGCAAACTCACCGAAGACTTCGATGAAGTCCCCGGCCTGCATCTGCTCACAGGCGCTGAACGTGGGGGCATCGCTCCAAGCGCGCAGGGTGAGCTTTCCCTCCGCATCGGCGAGGATCAGCTCGTAGAAAGGTTTTCCGTCCTTGGTGTCCTTCCGATTCAACGCCTCGACCTGGCCATGGACACACGCGTCGGTGCGTCCCTGGACGGCAAGCGATTTGATGGCGTTGATGCTCAGAATCTGCACGGCAGGTGCCACGCATCGAGCAGTCAGGAGTGGGGGGTGTCGAGCTTAAAACCGGCGAGAAAGCAATCGCGGCCAGCGTTGCGGGCACGGTCTGCTGATAGCCCGTCACCGGACTTTTTATTTCTCGTTCTCTTCCTGATTTCCCCAGTCCAGATCCGTGGGGCGGAAGACACCGCTCAGCGAAGGAAACACCGGTGGCAGTACCCGCTCTTCGCGTTGCCGCTCGTACTCCTCCGGTGGGGTGAGATCCTCTGCAAAGTCGGGAACGAGCTTTGCACCAACGCGGGAAGCCGGAGCACCTAGTACCCGGAGGGTGCGACGAAGCGTGCCCACCTCTGCCATGATCACCTCCCCGGGATGCACCACATGGGAAGCTTTTACCTCGTGGCCGTTTGCTCTCACCTTGCCGCCTTTGATCGCGTCTGCCGCCAAGGTGCGGGATTTATAAACACGGACAGCCCAGAGCCATTGATCGAGTCGCATTCTATCTATGTTTCGAAGCGGAGGTGGCCGTCAGTTGTCCCACCTATCGCGGCGGTCAGTCGTTTTCGTCATCTGCGGCGTGAGCCTTCAGATCTTCGAGGGAGACAAACTCCAGCGCGGAAATATGTGTCGCCGCGAGGAACACCCGAGGTGCCATCCCGGCTTCCAACGCCTCCTGCCAGCGCTCCACACAGAGGCACCAGCGATCACCCGGTTTCAGGCCGGGGAACTCGTACTCCGGCACAGGAGTGGAGAGATCATTTCCGCGCATCCGGGAGAAGCTCAGGAAGTCGGCAGTCATCTCGGCGCAGACGGTGTGGAGCCCGCGATCACCCGGGCCGGTGCGGCAACAGCCATCGCGATAAAAGCCGGTGACAGGATCGAAGCTGCAAGGTTCGAGCGGTGTGCCAAGGACGTTGGTGGCGCTGGACATGGGATCGAGGGGCTACAGGTGAAGATGCCTTATAACCGGCCGTCCGCCAACTCTGGGAGCACCCGTAGCCCTTGAAAAAAGCGGTCGAGAGCAACCAAGGAGCGGGCGCGCGTGAAGGTGGTGAAGAAAGTAATCAGTGAGTCAGTAATCGGTAATCAGTAAGGCCTTCTCCAGGAGGGATGCCCACTTGGCACTTTCACTCGGCACTTGGCACTTACAGAGAAGCACTCCGTAAAACACGAACGCTTCCCAGCTTTCGCCGGGAAGCGTTCTTCGAATCGAATCCGGACCGGAACAGCGCTTACGCCGTCACTGCGTCCTTCGCTGGTCCATCCGTCTCTTCCTCACTACGGAATGAACGCCACAGGTTCGTCGGAATGGAGCCGACGATGATCAGTGCGATCTGCGAGCCGACGAAGAGCATCAGCCAGCGGAAGGCGGCATCCATGAACCCATAGGAATGAAGGCCGATACCGAGCATGTTCACGCCGAACCAGCTCCAAGCGGTGATGACGTTTCCAAAGATGGCGAGGTTCATCAGGCCGCGCTCCTTCACCATGCCGCCCCAGCGGGCGTGGAGGATCAGGGCGTTCCAGATGACGATCATCAGCGCGCCGTTCTCCTTCGGATCCCAGCCCCAGAAGCGGCCCCAGGACTGATCCGCCCAGATGCCGCCGAGCACGGTGCCGACGAAGGAGAAGAGAGTGGCGAAGCAGATGATACCATAGACCATCTTGCTCAGTGACTTGCCGGTGGCCGCATCCAGTCCGGAGGTGAAGACACCGCGGATGATGTAGATGATCGCGAGGAAACCCGCGACGAAAGTGGCCGAGTAACCAAGCGTGACCACCACGACGTGAGTCGCGAGCCAGAAGTTCGTATCCAGCACCGCACGCATCATCTCCATCGTGTCGCCACTGAGGCTGAGGTGATGAGCGATGATGAGAGTGAGGAAGCCGACCACGCTCGAGGTGGCGAGACCGACTCCATTACGCCAGAAGCGCTCGAGGATCAGTCCGAGAATACAGGCGCCCCAGCCAATGAAGATCGCGGAGGAATAAAGGTTCGTTACCGGCGGACGGCCCTCCAGCACCATCCGGAAGACCAGACCTGCGGTGTGAATCACGAGCGCCAGCATTACGAGCCACACGGCAGATTTCCGGAGGGGCTCCAGTCGCGACGGATTCACCCAGTAGATCAGGGCGAGA
>CBINJX010000717.1:0-3610 GCA_966251085.1 uncultured Verrucomicrobiales bacterium | reverse complement strand
ATGGAGTACGAGTACAGCGTGACCGACCTGTTCGGCGTGGACCTGCGCAAAGAGCAGGAGTCGAGCAGCGACGGTGCAATTGTGACCGTAAAACTTCGGGATCAGTTGCCTCCTGACGACACGGCCTTCGGTTTCGATAACATCGGCGACTTTCAAACCATCTCCCCGGCGCTTCTGGAGAAATTCTTCAACATCTCGGAGTACGTCGTGGACAATGTCATCGTCCAGGACGGCCCCCGGCTTCCGGAACTGAACATTGGGCGCTCCGGACGGAAGGTTGTCCGGTCGGAGACGAGGAAGAAGACGGATCACTCCGTAGAGTTCGAGGCGAAGCACGCCGGTAAGTATGTTCTGAACCTTCAGTTCTCCCTGGGAGGATGGCAGGATTACGGCGGCGCTTATGATTTCGCTCTGCAGGTCGATGACCAGTCGATCGTGAAAGAGGCATTCGAAGTCGGCGGACAGAAGACTTACAAATACCGCCATGAGCTCGAGCTTCAGCCGGGACGGCATACGATCGCTTTTTCCACCGATGCGCTGAAGCCGGATTCACGTGGAAAGCTCCATCATCTGGAACTGCACCCGAAGATTACGCTGACGGGGCCGCTGGATGCCGGGATTTATGAATACCCGGAATCCCACAGGAAGGTATTCTTCCGTGGGCCGGCTCCCCAGGATCCGCAAGAGCGCCGCGCTTACGCCAAGGAGATCGTCCAGCGAGTTGCCGACCGCGCGTTCCGTCAGCCGACAGATGACGACAGCCTCGAACGGCTGACCGAGATCGTGATGCGGAACGAGAATTTCGAGAAGGGGGTCGGACAGGCGCTCACTGCCATCCTGACCTCTCCGCGGTTCCTCTTCCGCGCCGAGCTTCAGCCGAAGCCCGACGATCCGAAAGCCCTCCATCCGATCGATGAGTTTGCACTCGCTTCCCGGCTTTCTCATCTGCTCTGGCTCAGCCTGCCGGATGAGGAGCTGATGCGCCTCGCATCTCAGGGAGAGCTTCGGAAGAACCTGCGTCAGCAGGTCAATCGCATGCTGGCAGATCCGAAATCTGCCCGGTTCTTCGAAGACTTCCCCGGGCAATGGCTGCGCACGCGCAACGTTCTCATGACCGCCATTTCGCGGCGAGATGAGGAGATGAATCACGTGCGCGGTTCGATGAAGCGGGAAACGGAAATGCTGTTTGAGTACATCGCCCGGGAGGATCGCGACCTGATCGAGCTCCTGACGGCGGATTACACCTTCGTGGATCGTCCTCTCGCGGAGTACTACGGCCTGAAGGGATATGAGGGCGAAGGATTCCAGAAGGTGCATCTGCCTCCGGAAAGCAAACGTGGCGGTATCCTGACCCACGGCAGTTTCCTTGTTTCCACTTCCAATCCGAACCGGACTTCACCCGTGAAGCGGGGATTGTATGTGCTGGAGAGTCTGCTCTCGACCGAAGTTCCACCGCCACCGCCAGACATCCCGCCTCTGGACGATGCCAGGGGTGATCGCGGACGGCGGCTCACGGTGCGTGAGCAGCTCGAAGTGCATCGCGAGAATAAGGCATGTGCTGCCTGCCACGCTCACTTCGACCCGATTGGTCTCGTACTGGAGAACTACGACGTCATCGGGCGTTGGCGGGACAGAGAGTTTGGTGAACCGATCGATCCACGGACGACCACAGTGACCGGAGAGAATCTCTCCGGTATCGATGATCTCCGGAAGCTGTTTGCTACGCGGAAGGACAAGTTCTATCGCGGCGTCTCCGAGAAGCTGCTGACTTATGCCTTGGGAAGAGGACTGGATCCGCATGATGCCGTCACGGTGGACCGGATTGCGGACGCGGTGCTGGCCAGCAACGGCAAGTTTTCCACGCTGCTGATGGCAGTGATTGAAAGCCCTGCATTTCAGATGCGTCGCGGCGATGGCGGTGAGACCAAGGCCGCTCCGCGGGTGGTCGTCCCTCAAGCTCCCCCTCCGGAGAAGCGCCGTTCCAGGAGGCGCTCCAGACACAACGAAGCGGCGAACGCGGAGAATCCCCGCCAGTTTCCGCTGCAGAACACTCAAACCAACTAGGTCTTATGCCCGAGCTAACTTCAGCGAATCTGAGCCGTCGTGCTTTCCTCCGGGGAATTGGTGTCACACTTGCGCTGCCGACTCTCGAGTCGATCCTGCCCGCGCCCCGCGCCCTCGCTGCACAGGCGGCCGGAGCGGCTGCCACGACTGCGAGCGGCATGCCGCTGCGCATGGGATTTGTCGCGTTTGCCAACGGCTCGAACTATCAGCGCTGGCTGCCGAAGGGTGAAGGACGTGATTACCAGCTGAACGAGACCTTCGCTCCCATGGAGGATCTGAAGAGCAGGTTTCAGATCATCACCAACCTCGAGCACGACGCCGCCCGCAATTGGGGCGATGGACCGGGCGATCATGCACGGTCCGGGGCGTCATTCCTGACGGGCTGCCATGCCTGGAAGACGCTCGGCTCGAAGCTCTATCTCGGCATCTCCGTGGACCAGATCGCCGCGCGGCAGATCGGGCATTTGACCCGCTTCGACTCCCTTCAGCTCGGAGTGGAAGGCGCGCGTCTCTACGGCGCCTGCGACACGGGGTATCCGTGCGCTTACCAGTATAACATTTCGTGGGCTTCCGAAACGCTGCCACTGGCGCCCGAGCCGAATCCGCGTCTCGTCTTCGAGAAGCTCTTCGGCAGCGGTACCGGGAAGGAGCGTGAGGCCAATCTCAGGCAGCGGATGGAGCGCCGCAAGAGCGTGCTCGATTTCGTGCTCGAGGATGTCCGTAACCTGAACCGGAAGCTCGGGAGCAACGACCGGCAGAAGGTGGACGAGTATCTCGAAGGCGTCCGGAAGATCGAGCAGCAGATTGAAAAGGCGGAGCGCTTCAAGCTACCCGAACCCGGAATCGGACAACCCTCCGAGGCCCCGGAAAGCCACGAGTCACATGTCGATCTGATGTACGACCTGATGGCGCTCGCGTTCCAGACCGACTCGACGCGGGTGATCAGCTACTGTGTCGCACCCGAAGGGAGTAACCGCCCGTTCCTCAATCTCGGCATTCCGGAGGGACATCATTTCCTGACCCATCACATGGGGAACGAAGAAAAGATCCTCAAGGTGGCCAAGATCGAGCGCTGGTACATGGAGCGGTTCGCGCGCTTCCTGCGGACGCTGGACGGCATGAAAGAGGCGGATGGCACCTCTGTGCTGGACAACTCGATGATCGTTTACGGATGCGCCATCGGAGACGGGAACAGGCACAACCACGACGAGCTGCCTGTGGTGCTGGCAGGTGGTGGCGGCGCCACGTTGAACCCGGGCCGCCATGTGCTGCTGAACAAGCCCGTGCCTATGACCAACCTGTATGTGTCGATGCTCGACCGTATGGGTGTACAGGTTGAAAAAGTGGGAGATAGCAATGGGCGGCTGGAGGACGTGTAGGGAAGTGCCGAGTGAAAGTTAATGGTTGAGAGTTGAGGGTTGAGAGCCCCGGACCGGCAGATCGGAACGGGGCCGTGTAACGAGCGCAAACTGCTCTCTGCTTTCCGATTTCTGAGAACTGAGCAGTGACTTCACAGCCAATCGATATCCTCCCCTACTTACTCTCC
>CBINJX010000716.1:0-3613 GCA_966251085.1 uncultured Verrucomicrobiales bacterium | reverse complement strand
TCTTCCACGCTGTAGTAAGGCGATTCGTTCAAGCGATTGATGAACTGGTCCACCAGAGCAGCATTTGCGTCGTTCTCGAGGTACAGTCCGCGAATGTTGAGGACGGTCTTCGGCTGATCATCCGCCTTGCCAGCGGGCTTCTTTGCCCCCTTGACTGGCGCGGGTGCCTGAAGCACTTCCGGCTGGAACGAGGTGATCCAGATGTAGTTCTGCGGCAGGCGGGCGTTGATGTCGTTGATGATCTTGGCCCAGTATTGACGCTCCTCGATGGACTGTAGAAGCGGATCAGCAGTTTCCTGCTGGTTCTTCATACTCGAGCGGATGGAGTTCATCCGGCTCTCATAGCCACCCAATTCGCTGACTTTCGGATCGAGCGCTGCGACGGCATTTTCGGTCACGCCAGCAGCACGGCTGTAGTACAGCCAGAATGCAGCGATGGTCAGGAGCAGGCAGACGCCCGCCATGACGATCGCCGGACGGCGCTCGGCGAGGACGTGGCGACGAACCACACCTGCCGGGCGGAGGTTCAGCTCCATCGGGCAGCTGCTCGTGCCACGCAGTGCGAGACCGACGAGTTCGCCCATCGTGTGTGCCTGACGACCGACTTCCTCGAGGTTCAGGTTTCCGCCGACCGCGACGTTGCGGAGCGGATTGAAGAACTCGACCGGAAGCTGGAACTTCTCGTGGAAGAACTCCCGCATGTAGGGGAGGGAAGCGCTGCCGCCTGCGAGGAAGACGCGGACGGGTTGGCTGCCGCCCTGCTGCGAGCGGTAGAAGGAGATGGAACGGGAGATTTCCGCGTGCAGACGGGTCATCGTGTTCCGGATCATCTTCGACACGCGCGCCACCTCTGGATCATCTGGCTCCGCATAAGCGCCGCCGAGCGAGACGAAGCCGTCGCGCTTCTTGCGCTCTTCCGCAGCGCCGAAGGGTTCCTGAAAGTCCTTGGCGATTGCTGCGGTGATCGTGTTTCCGCCGGTCGGAATCGAGCGGCTGAAGATCTTCCGCGGTTCGACAAAGATCAGGTTGGTCGTGCGTGCGCCGATGTCGATGATCAATGAGCAGCCATCGAGATCACTATAGTTATAGCGGAAGGCATTATAAATCGCCATCGGTGCGACATCCACGGTGGATGTCTGCAAGCCGGAACTTTCGACGCCGTCGTTGATCTCATCGAGGAGATCCGACTTGATCGCGACGATCACTACCTCGACCTGCGAGGAGTCTCCGCTATCGACTAGCTGGTAATCCCATACGACCTCATTGATCGGGTAGGGGACGTTCTGTTGCGCTTCGAAGCCGACGATCTGATCTACTTGATCTTCGCCGACGGAGGGCAGCTTCACGAAACGGGTGAAGACAGCCTGGGAAGCGATTGCGTAATTGGCCTTGGCGCCTTTGTAGCCAAGGGCCTGAACCATCTCGCCGACAGCAATTCTCGCCTGAGCCTGCCGCGTGGCATCAGCAGCGGGGTCGGCGAGAAGTTCGGCGTTCCGGTAGTTGGTGAGGACGAGGCCTCCGTTTTGCCCGGTCCTGAACTCGGCAACGCCTACGGTCTGCGTGCCGAGGTCGAGACTCAGGATGCGATCTTTAGCAGCCATGAATTGGATTTGAGCGCTGTGAAATTAGCGCTGGGCCTTGAGTGCCTCGTAACGATCCCAATAGAGCGGAGCGAAAGGAGTTTCGGGTTTCTTGAGGAGCAGACCTTCCTGGCGCGGCACATTTGGAACGGCGGTCTGGCGCTTCGGGAAGATGGCAACAGTGACACCCTGGCTATTGGCGGCGGTGACCCAGACGCCTTGGATGGCATTGGCAGTCACGGTCTTGCCGACGAGCGTCTCGAGAGTGCGAGGGGCGACATACATGACGCCGAAGTGTTTGCCCTCCGGGATGTTCGTGTAGGTGATCGTTCCAGGAAGCAGCTTTCCGCCGACGAGCACATTGACGTTGAATGTGATTTCGTCAGTCAGTGCACCCTTCGTGGTGTAGGGCCACTCGATCTCGAGCCACTTCTTGGTCTCGTAGCGCTTGTTCTGGCCGCCAGTGATCTGGAACTCCGGCGTGTTCACCAGATTGGTTTCAGGCTTGTCAATGTCCACTTCACCCGGACGGGCGGGGGCCATGACAGCGGGAGCACCGGGCCGCTGTGCGGAGACGGAAGCGATGGAGCCGAGGAGGATTGCAGCGGAAACTGCTGAAACAGTGAGTAGTTTCATGAGGGGTTTATTGTTAACTGGGCAGGTTTGGGGGAGCCGGGGTGAGCGCGTGCTCTTCTCGGCTTTTTCTTAGGAAAATGAAAACAAAAAAAGTTGCGCCTAAGCCTTATTTCAAGCGGGTTTTGAAGTAATCAACTGTTTTCCTGATTCCCTCGTCGAAATCGACTCGCGGCTCCCATCCGAGCACGGTCTTCGCACGGGTGATGTCGGGTTGGCGCACTTTCGGATCATCGACCGGGAGCGGCTTGTACTCGATGCCGGATGGGGAACCGGTGATGCGAAGAATCTCTTCCGCGAATTGTTTAATCGTCATCTCCCGCGGGTTGCCGATGTTTACCGGTTCGTGAAAGTCGGACATGGCGAGCCGGTACATGCCGTCGATGAGATCCGAGACGTAGCAGAAGGAACGGGTCTGTGAGCCATCGCCGAAAATGGTCAGCGGTTGCCCCGTCAGGGCTTGGCCGATGAAGGCCGGCACGACGCGTCCATCCCGCAACCGCATGCGAGGGCCGTAGGTGTTGAAGATGCGGATGATCTTGGTGTCCACGCCGTGATAGCGATGGTAGGCCATGGTCATCGCTTCCGCAAAACGCTTGGCTTCGTCATAAACCCCGCGCGGTCCGATCGGATTCACATTGCCCCAATAGTCTTCCTTTTGTGGATGCACGAGCGGGTCGCCATAGCATTCACTGGTGGAGGCGAGGAGAAACTTGGCTTTCTTCGCCTTTGCGAGGCCGAGGGTGTTGTGGGTTCCGTGGGCTCCGACCTTTAAAGTTGGGATTGGATGCTCGAGGTAATCGATCGGGCTGGCGGGCGAGGCGAGGTGAAAGACGAAATCGACGTCATCGGGCAGGAAGATATAGTTAGAGACGTCCTGTTTGATAAACCGGTAGTTCTCATTGCCGGCCAGGTGCTCGATATTGGCAGTGTTGCCGGTGATGAAGTTATCGATCCCGATGACGCGATGGCCTTCGGCCAGAAGTCGGTCAGTAAGATGAGAACCAAGAAAACCGGCGCCGCCGGTGACCACAGAAATTGGGCTAGACCCAGAACGCGTGAACATGGCCGGCGAGTTGTAGAGGGTCGGCGCGCAGAAGGGGAAGTGTCAAAGTTTACCAGTGTGTGATTTCTCTGCTTGCGGCTGGCGAGGTGCTCGGAAGGCGGTTTGCCCTTATGTAGAAAGCACCTGTGCGAAGAGGGGCGCGGTGCAGGTGTCTGGAGGTGGTGAGCTGCGGACAGCAGAGTGGGGCGAGCTTCCAGCTTGCCGGGGGTGGGTGTGGATACCAGAAGGTGTGTCGGCATACTCTCTCCAGCTCAGATGCGCGGCAGCGGTAGGGCCGTGTACCAGAAAAGAGGGAGGCGTCTACCCGGGCGGGTTTGGGCACGGTGCAGGTGTT
>CBINJX010000715.1:0-3630 GCA_966251085.1 uncultured Verrucomicrobiales bacterium | reverse complement strand
ATCAATGAGCAAAAAACCCTCATCTGAACCGGATGACCCTCATCCATGAGGCAAAAACCCTCATGCACGAGGCTCAAACCCGCATGGATGAACCAAAAACCCTCATGGATGAGGAAAAAACCTTCATCTGAACCGTGCACCCCTCATCGATGAACCAAAAACCCTCGTCCATGAGGGAAAAAGCCTCGTCGATGATGCAAAAACCCTCATCTCGGACATTTTGCCCCGCATCGGTTTCACCTCCCACCTTCCCCGCCCGGTTCGCAGCGCGCCGAAGCAGTTCGGAGCCTAGACGGATCACCTCAGAAACTGCCCGTAAAATCCCGCCAACTGCCTGGCAACCGGCGTAAACCCGAGGCACAAATTCGCCCGATCCAGCGCTTCCTTCACCGCCGCTTCACAATCATGGGAATGCTCAAGTAACCGGGCGGCGGCGTCGAAGAGGTACTCGGGCGTGCGACCGTGTCCGCAGAGATCCGGGAAGACCAGCCGTTCGGTGGCCCCATTACCGCCGACACATGGAATCCTGCATAGCAGTGCATCACCCGCGACCTGTCCGGGCACTGCGCTGGCATCGAGTTGAAACACCAGTTTGTGCTTCGCCATGAGCTTCAGGTAACGCGGATACGGCATCCGACCCTCGATCACGTTCAGGAGTCCCTCGGGATAACGCAGCTGCCGGAGCATGCGACGTCCGCTCCAGCCATCGACATTAAAGACAGTCACCGGCTCACCCATTGCCTCGGCCATGGGACGAATCGTCAGCAGTGCGGCCAGGTGATTGCGCGACGAGACATCGAACTCCCGCGTGCCCAGAAAGATCCCGCGTCGCTCCTCCGCCGGGATCGAAAAATTCCAGCGCTCGTCCTCGACGGGGTACGGCGTGGGAATGAACTCGGTATTGTACGCACCGGCGGCCCGGAAGATCGGGACCAGCTCCTGCGTAGTCGCGATCGCGCCACTCGCCCGTCCACAAATCTCCTGAAAGAGCTGCAGACGCGACTTGCTGTTGAGCAACTCCGCGACCTGCATGCTGCCGGCTTCCTTGAGGGCGACCAGGACAGTCCTCCCACTCCGCCGCAACTCGATCATCGCCGAGGTGCAGGCTTTCAGGTCCCGGCGGATCAGCATCAGCACCGCCTTCTGTTCCTTCGGGATGGCGCTGTTCTTCTTGTGAAAACCACCCCGGGTGCAGGCGGCAAACGCGTGGTAATTTACCGGCGCATGCACCTTCTCGTCGGGCACTCCTGCGCCATCTGGAAACCACTGGTCCGCATCGTTGCCTCCGGGGTTGAGAACGGCGAGTCGGAAGGTGCTCATTTGGGATGGTTGAGGGATGAGGGTTGAAGGAGGGAGTAATCAGTAAGTCAGTGATCAGTAATCAGTAAATGGCTGGAGGGTGCGATCGGAAGTTTCCGTGCATGTCTGCCCGCGCGGGCGCTTGCGCCGTAGCGTCAGCCATCTTGGCTGCGGGTGACCGGAGCATCCTTGCTCCGAGTCCGGCACGATCCACGGGCGGCTCACAAGCTGCTCTTCACTTCCTTCCATACACCTCACAACTGCGGCGGTGGTGAGCCTCCGACCAGGATGGTCGGGGCACCCGCAGACAGGGATGTCTGCGCTACGGCGCAAGCGGTCTGCGCTACTCACTTCGTGGCAACCTTTTCGCCGAAACGAAGCTTTCCTGAAACCGCGCCGGATGTTTATGGTGCGCTCCGGTTTCCCCTTTGTGATGAATATTCTGACGGAAGGTCCCGGTCGTCAGGCGCCGCTATGGCGCGTGGAAAATCGTCTCCCTCTCGATCCTGCTATGATGATGTTTCGCCCCCTGCTGTTCCTGCTCATTCTTGCGCTCTGCAGCATGAGCACTCCCCTGCTCCACGGGCAGGCTCTACCCACCGCTGAGGATAAGAAAACGGACAAGGCTCAGATGCTCCAGATCTGGAAGGCTCTACAGGCTTACAAGGAGGCAAAGGGAAATTTCCCCGATTACCTCTCGGATCTGGTGCCGGATTTTCTCCCGGACAAGGAGGTACTGCTCTCGCCTGACGAGAAAGCCAAGCCCCGGAATGGAGAGAATCCCTATGACGACCCGAAGCTTCCCTGCTCTTACATGTATCTCCTCAGCGCCGCGAAATCTCCGCCGGGCAACCTCCCCATACGCGAAATGGCAAAGGCACTCATAGACGAGTTTGGTCCGGCGATGCCGATCCTGCAGCGGTTCTCGCCTGCCGGCCTGAATCTCAGCGTCTCGTATGCGGGCGATTACTTTGAAAGTCAGCCGATGTGGCAAACCGCTCCCGAGTTCAAGGAGTTGATGAAAAAGCATGGCATCGGCCCTGGTTTCAAAAAGGGAACCTTCACCCGGCTGAAAGTTGTCAGCGAAGGCGGCACACCCGTGGCAGAGGCAGAAGTCAGGCTCACCGGACGCCAGGGGCCGCTCGGACTTCCAGACCGCACGTTGAAAACGGACGCGGACGGAACTGTAAAAGTACCACTCGCAATCACATTGGATGGCCCCGAATCGCATCAAGTCACGGTACACGTGTCTAAGCCTGGACAGGCTTCGATGACCGAGAGGTGGAGTAATCAGGATTATCAGGAAGAGCGCCAGATTACCCTGGCCCCCGCCGCTTCCGTAGGTGGCGTGGTAAAGCTGAAGAATGGCGCGCCGCTTTCCGAAGCCGAAATCCTCGTGGCCGTGCCGGCAAAAGACCCGAAGGATACGAAATCCGAGCAATTCATCGCACTGGTGAAGTCGAATAAGGAAGGGCGTTGGACCTGTGACGGTGTCCCAAAGAACTTCGAGGCGTTGAAGCTCACGGTGAAACATCCCTCGATCCGCCCCACGGATTTCAGCACCGCAAAGGAAGCGACTACAGTGACTCGCGACACACTGCTCGCGAGCAATGCGGAACTCCTTGTCACACCGGCGCCGGTGATTCGAGGCGAGGTGATCGGCAGCGATGGCGCCCCGCTGCGCCGTGCCGAAATCTTCCTCCATCCGCTAGTGCTGAAATCGATCGCCAGCAACGAAAACGGCGAAGAAGACGAGGCGGAAACCGAAAACAGTGCAATCCGTCTCCCGGAGCTGCCGTTAAAGACAGATCACACAGGCTCTTTTTCGATTTCCTGGCCAGACGCAGGTGATGTGCTCGTGACGGTCTTCGCCGAAGGGCATGCTCCCGCCCAGCAAGTGGTTACCACTTCGGAAGAAACGCCACTCATCCGGTTTGCACTGGAGAGCGGACGCATGGCATCGGGCACACTCCTGGACTACGAGGGAAAGCCGGTCAGCGGCGCCGATGTGTATCTGCAGATACTGGGGCAGCGAGGTCTTCCAAGACAAAGGAAAGTGGCGAAGACCGATGCGGAAGGACGCTTCTCCTGGGAGCACGCTCCGAATCAGCGATTCACGCTGCTCTTTATGAGCGAGGGATACACCGGTGCGCTCAAGGATGTCGCGGGAGATGGACCGGTGCAGACGGCGGTGAAAATTGGTAAAATGGTGAAAGAAATGACGAAACCAGAATGACGAAGGTCGAAGGAAGTCCGAAGGCCCAATGATCGAGGGCGCGCGCATTCGTCATTCGTCATTCGTCATTCGTCATTCGTCATTCGTCATTCGTC
>CBINJX010000714.1:0-3636 GCA_966251085.1 uncultured Verrucomicrobiales bacterium | reverse complement strand
GCTCATTCCAGGACGTCGATTACTGCACCCAGGAGGCAAATCCAAACTATCGCGGTTTGGTAAACGTGATCAATTTCGCTGCGCACGAGGTGACGTTTGGCCGCGGCTTCATGCCGGTTCTCGGTTTCACGGCTGCCATGCATTACTATCCGCCGCACCGCGGCTTTACCTATCCGGAGCGGTATTTGCGTGCGGAGACAGACCCTAATTTCTATCAGACTAGCAGCACGAATCCGCGGTCGAAAACGTTTACCTGGCAGAAGCCGGGAAGCAATGCGATGGCCGAAAAGGCAAATATTGGCATTTCTAACTATAACCGGTCGGAAACGCTCAAGAATTACCCGTACGTAAGTAAGCCGCTGCCGATCCCCACAAGCCCTCGCGTCTCGAACTTCAAGTTCCGCGGGACGACTCTGCTCGTGGAGATCTATGTTGGGCAAGGGCCCGATGATCCGCGGAGTAAGTTGGTCCAGAGTGTTGAATTAGACTTCCCTGATGTGGCCGCTGCGTTGCCGCTGCCGACGTCCGGCCCATTCCCCGCCCGTTTTCCTGGTTCGCTGGATGGGAACTGGAGGGAGAGCATCAGCACCGGGGACGTTGTGCGGTCCATCGAGTTCACAGGGCCAGGAGGGCGTAATCTGCCGTTGAATGCGCGCGGAGACCTCCGGATCGCCTCCGCCCTTCAGTATGTGCCAAAGGAGTTTTTCCTCCCGCGGGATAGTGACGCTATCTATAACTCCTCCCAGCAGCAGGTGCACGGTCTCACCTGCAGCCATGGGGATCCGGTGAATGGGCATACGCAGGGCAATTCCGGAACGAGCAATCAACCGGGACGATTGGTGACCAATGGCACGGTCCGTAGCAACAAGCCTCCCATTCTTCCCCGCATGGTGAACGGAGTCCGGCGTGCGGACAACGGTCCCGGAGATTGGGATCGCGGTATCTCGAAACACATGGATGGCGCGTTCGGGAACAAGGTGGATGAGGGAAACCTGAAGTTTGACATGAGCGCCGGCGGTAGCAGTCGGTTGCCGTACTTCCGCGGCCGCGGCGTGGAGGAGACTGGACAGTCGTTCTTTACTCCGAACCGTCAGCTTCCTTCTCCCGTGATGCTGGGTTCGCTGCCGACAGGCATCAACCCGGCTGCACCGTCGGCGTCTTTGCCCTGGCAGACGTTGCTGTTCCGTCCGGACCGGGAGAGTGGCTCTCCTGCAAACCACCCGGGCGCGGGAATCGGCAGTAAACCCGCGGATCATCTGTGGCTCGATCTGTTCCATGTGCCAGTCGTCGAGCCGTATGCAATCAGTGAGCCGTTCTCCACGGCGGGCAAGGTGAACATGAACTACGTGATCGCTCCGTTCGGCTACGCGCAGGGAGAGGCCGGTACGAACCCGGGCACGACAAGTCGCCGCTCTTATCTCCGGCGCGATACTGCTCTTCGTGGTGTTCTGCGTTCCGTGTGGATGATGGCGGTTCCTTCAAATGTCGGAAACATGGCTCACGACGAGGGGGTTCAGAGCGGAAAATATTACCGGTACCCGATCGACCTCGATCGGACGCTCGACCTGCTGGAACTGCGTTTGAACGACCAGAAGTTGGGACTGGAGAGTCGTGCCACTACCCTGTTCCGCTCCGCCTCGGAGGTCTGCGATATCGACCTCTATCCGGACTCCACGCCGGGCGGGCCTTCCGCACCATCAGTTTCAAATTGGAGTACCTTTTGGAACAATCAACATGCAGCAACCGGGGACAACATGCGTGAGCGGCCGTATGCCCAAATCTATCCTCGCCTGACCACCCGCTCGAATGTGTTCACAGTTCACATGCGGTGTCAGGCCATCCGGAAAGCTCCCGGTTCCGATCCGAAAATCTTCGACCCGCTCCGCGACAAGGTCGCCAGCGAGTATCGTGGCGCTTCGGTGATTGAGCGTTTCATCGACCCGAACGATCCCGCTCTAAAGAATTATAATCACCGCACCGAGAAGGCGGAGCCGTATTACCGCTTCCGGGTCGTCTCGACGAAGGACTTCGTCGGGAACTGAGGAGAGCTCGGGCACCTTCCCGGATAAGGCAAAAGATCGCTCGCGGGCAGAACCTCCGCGAGCGATTTTTTTTGAGGGGGTGCCAACGAGCGGGGCGAGTGAAGGAGGAAAGAAAGTGCTCAGTGCTCAGTGCTCAGAAGTCAGTAAATAGCCCCAGTTCCGCCACAGTCACCCGCTTTGCTCCGCCGGTGCGCGGCTCTCAACTCGACACTCTCAACTATTCACTTTCCGAGAAGTTATCTCCTCCCAAATCCGCTGCTGGCAGTCTGGGCCAGAGGTGATTAGTTTTCAGGGACGACTGTATGCCCGTGCAATACAAGGACTACTACAAGACTCTCGGAGTTTCGAAGAACGCGTCTCACGACGAAATCCGCAAAGCCTTCCGCAAGCTGGCTCGCGAGTACCATCCCGACGTAGCCAAGGACAAAAAGACTGCGGAGGCCAAGTTCAAGGAGATCAACGAAGCCTATGAAGTCCTGGGCGATCCCGAGAAGCGAAAGAAATACGATACTCTCGGCGCTGACTGGGAGCGTGGCGGCGGATTCCAACCCCCGCCAGGGTGGGGCGGAATGGGGGGACGCGGTGCCGGCATGGGGCAGGGGATGGGTGGTGACTTCAGCTTCGGCGGCACCGGGTTCAGTGACTTTTTCGAGCAGTTCTTCGGCGGGCGCTCCTTCAAACGCCATGCCGGGGCGAATCCGTTTGCGGGCTTCGGAGTCGAAGAAGAAGAAACCCGGGGCAGCGATATCGAAGCGGATCTCCTCGTCACGATCGAGGAGGCGCTTCAGGGGACAAAGAAGAAGATCTCTTTCCGCCGCAATGACAGTCCAAAGGTGGAGACCTATGAGGTAAAGATTCCCAAGGGCGTTCGCGAAGGGCAGCGCATCCGACTGGCGGGACAGGGGCAGGCAGGCGGCGATCTCTACCTGCGCGTTCGCTTTGCCCAGCATCCAGAGTACCGGATCGACGGAGCAGATCTCGTGTACGAACTGATGGTTCCCGCTTGGAAAGCCGTACTCGGGACCGAGGCGGAGGTGTCCACTCCGGATGGGACTGTTCGTATGAAACTTCCCGCAGGGACGCAGGCAGGACAAAAGTTCCGCCTCAAAGGACGCGGCCTCCCGACTGGCCCCGGCACCCGTGGTGACTTCCTCGTCGAAGTCCACGTTACGCTCCCAAAGAGCCTGACCGACGAAGAGCGTGCCCACTGGGAAGCTCTCTCCCGGATCGAACGTTGAAGGATGTGCGGAGTGCCTTCCTGCACGAGTAACTTCGTACTGCACTCCCACTCCAAAAAGCAGAAGGGGCGAGGCTTATGGATTGAAGCCTCGCCCCTTGGAATCTGTGGGAGGCGGAGCACCTCCCTTTATGCTGTCGTTACGCTGCGCCCACGGAATCCTTAGCCGCTGCCGCGGCGTACTCACGATTGAGCTTTGTGATTACCGTGCCCGGGATATCTGCGGGACAGACTGCCTCGCATTCGTAATAGTTTGAGCAGTTCCCGAAGCCTTCATTATCCATCTGCCGCACCATCGCGAGAACACGCTTGTTCCGCTCCGGTTGACCTTGAGGAAGGTAGGCGAAGTGGGAAACC